>CANJPN010000144.1 GCA_947475855.1 Bradyrhizobiaceae bacterium | reverse complement strand
GTGTCGATGTGCGGCGACGGCGGCTTCATGTTCGGTGTGCAGGAGTTGGCGACGGCGGCGCAGGAAGGGCTCGGCGTCGTGGCGATCGTGTTCAACAACCGTGCATTCGGCAATGTTCTGCGGGACCAGAAGACGAGCTTCGGCAACCGCACGATCGGCTCGACGTTGGGCAATCCCGACTTCATGACGCTGGCGAAGGCGTTCGGCATCGAGGGGCATCGCGTCGGATCGCCGGAGGCGTTGCGGCCGGTGCTGGCCAAGGCGATCGCTTCAGGCGGGCCTGTCTTGATCGAGGTCGAAATCGCGCAGGGAAGCGAGGTCTCGCCGTGGGAGTTCATCCATTTGAAGCGTTAGATCTGGTTTCGCTTGCGGTGAGGCGGAGTTCATTGATTGCTTCGCTCCGTGATTCACCCCACCCCCGACCCCTCCCCATCAAAGGGAGGGGAGAAGTGCGCGCAAACTTTCTTGTCGAGGTTTCAAGTCCATGCCGGTTCCACGCCACATCGCCAATCCGCCGTTCAACATCGTGCGTTCGAGCCACATCGCGCTGGGCGTCACGGATATCGGCCGGAGCCGCGCCTTCTACGAAGAGACGCTCGGTCTTCACGTCGAAGAGGCCACGCCGCATACCGTCTATCTGCGCGGGATGGAGGAACGGCAGCATCATTCGCTTGTGCTCGTGCAGTCTGAGGTTCCGGTCGCTCACTCGCTCGGGTTTCGTGCCGGCGGCGAGGAAGACCTCGATCGTGCCGAGCAGTGGTGCCGTGCGAACGGATTGAAGCACGCGTTCGACGAGCGCGCCTATCAGGGGCGCACGCTGGAGATCATCGATCCGTGGGGACTGCCGATCGAGATCGTCGGCCATATGGAGAAGCGCGAGAACCTGCTGCAGCGCTACGGGCTCTACAAGGGCGTGCATCCCCAGCGGCTCGATCATTTCAACGTGTTTGCGCCGGACGTGCAGGGCTCGCTGGATTTCTATGCGGGCATCGGTTTTCGTCTGACGGAATACGCGGAGGAGGACGGGCCGGGTGGGCGTATCGCGGCGGGGTGGATGCATCGCAAGGGCAACGTGCACGATCTCGCGTTCACCAACGGGCGCGGGCCGCGGCTGCATCATCTCGCCTACTGGGTGCCGAATGCGCTCAACGTGCTGCATCTGTGCGACGTGATGGCGTCGACGGGCTATCTCAAGAACATGGAGCGCGGGCCGGGGCGGCACGGGATCTCGAACGCGTTCTTTCTCTATGTGCGGTGCCCCGACGGGCATCGGACGGAGATCTACACGTCCGACTATCAGACGATGGATCCCGATCACGAGCCGTTGCGGTGGAGCCTTCGCGATCCGCGTCGGCAGACGCTGTGGGGGCATCCCGCGCCGCGGTCGTGGTTCGAGGAGGGTTCGCCGCTGGCCGGCGTGGTCGAGCGCGAGGCGACGTTCCAGGCGCAGGTGCTGGTGGCGGATTGAGCGGTCGCGGCGAGATAGTGTCAGACCCGGAGGGTCTGACACCTGATAGAGAATTTTTTCGCTGCATACCCAAGGATATTCGCAATCGCGGCGTCTAATGGGCGAATAGAAGCGGTGCGGATGGGCGCCAAGTGCCGAGAGATATCGGGAATTCTGGGGCCGTGGCGGGATGCGCTGCGGTTCCTGTCGAGGAAACTGACGGCGACGAGGCGTTGGCGCGGTCGGCTGCGGCCGGTGACGTGGATGCGTTCGACCGGCTGATCGCGCGGCACTACGACCGCTTCCATCGTCTGGCGTGGCGATGGTGCAGCAACTCGAGCGATGCCGAGGATGTGGCACAGGACGTGTGCGTGAAGATCGCGCATGCGATCCGCGGCTGGCGTGGCGAGGCAGCGTTCACGACCTGGGCGACGCGGATCGTCTACACGACGTCGATGGATCGATTGCGAAGCCGCCAAAGGTTGCGGCTGGTCGAGCCGTCCATCATGGCAGCCCTCGTCGAGACCTCGGCCGAGGCGCCGCGCGAGGTGGACGCAGAGCAGGGTCTGCTCGACGGCGAGTTGTGGGACGAGGTGCGGCGGCTGCCGGCTCAGCAGCGCGATGCGGTGCTGCTCGTCTACGGCGAGGATATGAGCCACGGCGAAGCGGCCGCCGTGATGGGATGCACGGAGAAAACGGTGTCGTGGCATCTGTTCGAGGCGCGCAAACGGTTGAAGGTTCGGCTGGAGGTGGCGGGATGAGCGAGTCGATCGAACACACCGCCGTAGGTTGGGTTAGCGCGGATGCGCGTAACCCAACATTCCACGGCACGCCCCGAGGACGTTGGGTTACGCAGCGCGCCGCGCTGCTAACCCAACCTACGAAGAAGCAATGGCCATGAACGAGAACGACATCCAGCGATTGAAGAATGCTCAGGTGCCGTCGGCGCGACCGGAAGCGAAGGCGCGCGCGTTGGCGGCGGCGCGGGCGGCGTTCACGGCCAATCAAGGCGATACGGTGATTTCGGCGGAGGCACCCAAAGCATCGGATGATCAAGCGCGTCAGACACACGCATTCCCCAACACCAGGAGGAACAGGATGCGTGTTTCCAATTATGCGATGGCGGCTTCGGTTGCTGCGTTGTGTGTCGCGGCGCCGGCTGCGTTCTATGTGATCAAGTCGATGCCCGATCGCGGCAAGGCGGCGAAGCCGGAAGCAGTCGTTGCGCACGTTCCGCAGAGCGTCGTGGAAGGTAAGGTCAAGCCTGTGGTTTCTGGCGGTGCGAACCAGCCAGCGAAGATCGAGGTGGCGCAGACGCAGCCGAGCGAGCCTGCGAAGATCAGAGAGAACGTGGTGCCGGCCGCGCCGGGATCTGCCGATAAGCCGGATGTTGGAATGGCGGACGTGGAGCGTCGTCAAGTTGAAGTTGCTGCGGTTGAGGCGAAAGCGAAGGAGACTGACGCCGACGCTCGGAAGCGAAGCCAAGATGCGCGCGTCGATGCGTTGAAGCGGGAGACGCAGGTCGGTGCGATGGGGCAGGTCGTGCCTACTGCGCCGGCGCCGTCGAGCGCATTCCTGACGGTGGCCCCAGCCAAGCCTGCGCAGCGCTTTGGTTCGGACAACCGAGTTTCACTCGGCGCGCCTGGCGCGCCGAGTGTTGCGGCGATCATGCCACCGCCGCCGCGCGATCAGATCGTCGGACCGCAGGTCGAGCAGGGACGTGACCGGTTCGAGAGCAAGGACATCAATCCGGTCCGCCAAGTGGCGGCGGAGCCAGTATCGACGTTTTCGATCGATGTGGATACGGCGTCGTATTCGTTCATGCGGCGGTCACTGAATGCGGGGCGTCTGCCGCCTAAGGATGCCGTGCGCGTCGAGGAGATGGTCAATTATTTCCCGTACGACTACACGCGGCCCGAAAGCGCCGACGAGCCGTTCCGGGCGATCGTGCAGGTGTTCCCGTCGCCGTGGAACGCGCGCAACCAACTCGTGCACATCGGGTTGAAGGGGTACGACCTGAAGAGCAAAGAGCGGCCGCGTGCGAACCTCGTGCTGCTGGTCGACATCTCTGGTTCGATGGGGCCGGCGGATCGTCTGCCGCTGTTGAAGAACGCGTTCCGGATGCTGCTCGACAATTTGTCGGCGGAAGACACGGTGGCGATCGTGACTTACGCCAACGGCTCGGATGTGCGGCTGCAGCCGACGAAGGTGTCGGAGAAGGCCAAGGTCCTGGCGGCGATCGACAGTCTCAATGCGGGCGGTTCGACGCACGGCGCGGCCGGCATCACGGATGCCTACAAGGTCGCCGAGGCGAACTTCGACAAGGCAGCGGTCAATCGCGTGATCCTGGCGACGGATGGCGACTGGAATGTCGGCATCACCAATCGCGACGAGCTCAAAGGCTTCGTCGAGCGGAAGCGGCAGACCGGCGTGTTCCTGTCGATCCTCGGCGTCGGCATGGGCAACCACAACGACGCGCTGATGCAGGCGCTGGCGCAGAACGGCAATGGAGCGGCGGCGTACATCGACACGCTTTCCGAGGCGCGCAAAGTGCTCGTGGACGAGGCGTCGTCGACGCTGTTCCCGATCGCGAAGGACGTGAAGATCCAGCTCGAGTTCAATCCGGCGCGCGTGTCGGAATATCGTCTGATCGGCTACGAGAGCCGGATGTTGAAGCGCGAAGACTTCAACAACGACAAGGTGGATGCGGGTGACGTCGGCTCGGGGCATTCGGTGACGGCGATCTACGAGATCACGCCGGTTGGTGCGCCGATGCTCGCTGATGCGCTCCGCTACCAGACTCCGGCTGCGGCGAAGGCGGCGTCGCCTGCCGGTGATGCCAAACAGAGCGAGATCGGATTCCTGAAGCTCCGCTACAAGCTGCCGAAGGAAGAGGCGAGCCGGCTGACGACGTTCGTGGTCGGGGCCGAGCAGACGAAAGAGACAGTTGCCGAAGCTTCGAGCGAGGCGCGGTTCTCGGTTGCGGTGGCCGCGTTCGGGCAGTTGCTTCGGGGAACGCCGCACGTACAGGGCTTCGGTTATGACGACGTGATCGCGTTGGCGAACGGGGCAAAGGGCGAGGATGTGTTCGGCTATCGCGCGGAGTTCGTGAACCTCGTGCGGTTGGCCAAGAGCGCAAGCGCAAGTGTGGGGCCGAGGTAGTGCGCCGGCAGGCTGCGCGCTATCGCGCTTGCCTGCCCTACGGAAATCGTGCGCCGTAGGGCGGGCAAGCGTAGTGCAGCCCGCCGCGTCACACACCCAAATACCGATGCTGCAGGCCTTCGTCGGACTGGAGTTCGGCGGAAGTGCCGTTCCAGACGATGTGGCCCTTCTCCAGAATGTAGTGGCGGCCGGCGAGGCGGGTGAGGGCGGCCACGTTCTTGTCGATGACTAGGATCGAGAGGCCGTCACCCTTCAGGCGGTCGAGGCATTTCCAGATCTCGAGGCGGATGAGCGGGGCGAGGCCTTCGGTTGCTTCGTCGAGGATCAGCAGTTTCGGGTTCGTCATCAGCGCGCGGCCGATCGCCAGCATCTGCTGCTCGCCGCCGGAGAGCTGGTTGCCCATGTTGCTCTCGCGCTCGGAGAGACGCGGGAAGAACTCGTAGACGCGCTTCAAGTTCCAGGGATCGGCACGGCCTGCGCGGTTGGCGGCGGTTGCGACGAGGTTTTCGCGGACGGTCAGATTTGGAAAGATCTGGCGGCCTTCGGGAACGAGGCCGATGCCGAGCTTGGCGATCTGGTGCGAGGGTAACTTGTCGATCCGCCGGCCATCGAATTCGATCTCGCCCTGGCGGTTTTCGAGTACGCCGAGCATCGAGCTGACGGACGTCGTTTTCCCCATCCCATTGCGGCCGAGGAGGGTGACGACCTCGCCCGCGGCAACATCGAGTTCGACGCCGTGCAGCACTTGGCTTGCGCCGTAGGCTGCACGAAGATTGCGGACTTTCAGCATGGGCGTCTCCTCATGCCACCATGTCATCCGCGCCGAGGTAGGCGTCGCGCACCTCGGCGTTGGCGCGGATCTCCTCCGGCGTGCCCGTGGCGATCGCGCGGCCGTAGACCAGCACGGTGATCCTGTCGGCGAGGGCGAATACGGCGTCCATGTCGTGCTCGACCAGCAGCATGGCGCGCGAGCCCTTCAAATTCTTGAGGAACGTAACCATTTGCGTCGACTCTTCGGGGCCCATGCCGGCCATCGGCTCGTCGAGCAGGAGCACGCGGGGATCGCCGGCTAGTGCCATCGCGATTTCGAGTTGGCGCTGCTCGCCGTGGGACAACTCAGCGGTGATGACGTCGGCGCGAGGCCCGAGGCCCAGTTCGTTCAGCAAGAGGCTGGCGGGATCGCGCAACGTGGGATCTTTGCGGGCGTTCTTCCAGAACCGGAATGAGTGGCCCTGATGCGCCTGCACGCTGAGCGCGACGTTGTCGAGTGTCGTAAAATCCTTGAGTACGCTGGTGATCTGGAACGAGCGGGCGATGCCGAGGCGCGCGCGTGTGGGCATTCGCATGCGGGTGATGTCGCGGCCCTCGAACAGGATGTGGCCAGCGGTGGGCGCAAGTTGGCCGGAGAGCTGTGCGACAGCCGTCGATTTGCCGGCACCATTGGGTCCGATCAGCGCGTGGATCTCGCCGGGTCTGATGGCGATCGTCAGGTTGTCTGTCGCGACAAGGCCGCCGAAGCGCTTGAACAGGCTTTTGGTTTCGAGCAATGCATCAGCCATCGCGGCCATCCTTCCGCCCACCCATGAGCTTGAAGAGATCGTCGAGGCCGTTGCGCGCGAACAGAGCCAGAAGAACGATCATCGGCCCGAATACGAGCTGCCAGGTATCCTTCAGCCATACGGAAAGCTGGTGCTCGACGATGATGAAAGCGAGTGCACCGTAGACGGGGCCGAACAGCGAATTGATGCCGCCCATCACGACGATCACGATGAGGTCGCCGGACTGTACCCAATGCATCATGGCGGGGCTCACGAACGCCGCCTGATTGGCCATCAACGCGCCCGCGATGCCGCACCACGCGCCGGCCATCGTGAAGGCGGCGAGGCGGTAACGGAACACGGGGAAGCCCAACGCGAGCATGCGCGTTTCGTTCGATTTCGCGCCGCGCAGCACCATCCCGAAGCGGGAATTGACGATGCGGCCCATCATCCAGACGGTGAACAGAAGCACCGCGAGGCAGAACAGATAGAGCTGATTCCGGTCGGCGAGATCGATGGGGCCAAGTCTCGACCGCCGCGACAGCGTCATGCCGTCATCGGCACCGTAGGCTTCGAGGCCCACGCCGGCGAAGTACACCATCTGCGCGAAGGCCAGCGTGATCATGATGAAGTAGACGCCGCGCGTTCGCAGCGAGAGCGCTCCGATGATCATGGCGAATAAGCCCGCGACAAAAAATGCGAGTGGGAATTGCAGGAGGCCGTTGGTGTTGCCGTGGAAGGCCATGATGCCTGCCGCATAGCCGCCGATCCCCAAGAACATCGCGTGGCCGAAACTGACGAGGCCGCCGTAGCCCATGATCAGGTTCAGGCTCATGGCTGCAATGGCATAGACCAGCGCGCGGGTGACGAGCGTTATGATGAATGTATTGCCGCTCATCCAGCTATAGACCGGCACCAGTGCAAGGATGGTGATCAGCAGGAAATTGAAAATCTCGCGGACGCCCCACGAGCGGATATCGAGCGACATGGCTAGCTCCGCCCGAACAGGCCCGTGGGCCGCCATACGAGGACTGCCGCCATGATCAGGTAGATGAGCATGGATGCGAGCGCGGGGCCGACCGTCGATGCCGCTGCTGCCGACATCACCAGCTTGCAGAGATCGACGAGGAAAAGGCGGCCGAGGGTGTCGATCAGGCCGAGGCCGAGGGAAGCGATGAACGCGCCGCGGACCGAGCCGATGCCGCCGATCACGATCACAACGAAGGCCTGGATCAGCACCTCCTCTCCCATGCCGCTAAAGACGGTCGAGATCGGTGCATACATCACGCCTGCGAGACCCGCGAGGCCGGCGCCGAGGCCGAACACCAGCGTGAACAGCCATTTGATGTCGACGCCGAGGGCCGAGACCATCTTGCGGTTGGATGCGCCGGCGCGGATCAGCATTCCAGTGCGCGTCTGGGTGATGAGGTACCAAAGGCCCGCGGCCACTGCCAGAGATACGAGGGTGATCGACAAGCGGTAAAGCGGGTAGGGGACGCCCGGCAGGATCTCGATCTTCTGGGCCAGCCAGGGCGGCAGTGCGATCGAAAGGCCGGCAGGGCCCCAGATCACCTGCACCATCTTATTGAAGAACAGAATCAGGCCGAAGGTGGCGAGCACCTGGTCGAGATGATCGCGCTGATAGAGCGTACTAAGCACGAATTTTTCGAGCACGATGCCGAAGGCCAGCGTGGCGAAGAACGCGAGGAACACGCCGAGAATGAACGAGCCCGTCATGCCGATCAGCGTGTAGGCGAAGTACGCGCCGATCATATACAGCGAACCATGGGCAAGGTTCACCATGTCCATGATGCCGAAGACGAGGGTGAGGCCCGCAGCCAGGAGGAAGATCAACAGCCCAAGCTGGATTCCGTGCAGCGTGTTTTCGATGAGCAGGGTCGACAAGGGGAATCTCGGAACGACGGATTGGGTTGGGGCGAGCGATCGTTTGCCCGCCTCTGATCTTGGTGTCGCATTCTCGGCAGGACGTGGAAAAGCGTGAAGTTCGCGAAGAGATTTTACCGTTGCCGAGCTCGCATCTCCTGCGTTGCAATATGACTCAGGACTTGCAGGCTGGCACTAGGCTACCCGGTCAGTGGCGTGGGCAATGAAGCTCAAAAAGAAGGCGGTGCGCACAGTTTTGTGCACACCGCCCGGGATGGGCTACCAAGTCCGATCACCACTTCATCTTGCAGTCCTTGGCGAAGGGGTCGACGTGGGCCTTCAAGATCGGCGCGCCGTTCTTGACCACGAGGCGGCCCTCGGCGTCCTTTCCGACCTCCTGCGCATAGAAGTCCTGGATCGGGAAGTGATTGTTGCCGTACTTGAAGTCGCCGCGGGTCGACTTGAAGTTGGCCTTGCGCAGCGCGTTGCGGAAGTCGTCCTTCTTCGACATGTCGCCCTTCACGGCCTCGACGGCGCTCGCGATCAGCATGATCGTGTCGTAGGACTGCTGTCCGTAGAAGCTCGGGTAAGCGTTGTGCTTCTTGAGGAAGTCGCCGACGAACTTCTTGTTGGCTTCATTGGGCATGTCAGCCGCCCAATGGCCCGCGGTGCGAACGCCGAGCGCCGTCTCCTTCTGCTGGGGAAGGGAGAGGCTGTCGATCGAGAAGACCTGCGACAGCGGCACCTTGCCCTTCAAGCCCGACTGCTCGTACTGCGCCAGGAACTGCACGCCGGCAGCGCCGGGATAAAACACGTGCAAGGCCTCGGCGTTCGATGCCCGGACTTTCGCGAGTTCTGCCGAGAAGTCGAGCTGGCCCGGCCACTTCGTGTAGTCTTCGCCGACGACCTCGCCCTTGAACGTGCGCTTGACGCCGCTCAGGCTTTCGCGGCCTGCGGCATAGTTCGGAGCCATAAGGTAGACGCGCTTCACGCCACGCTGGTTGAGCTGTTCGCCCATAGCCATCGCCGGCTGGTCGTTGGTCCAGGAGACGTTGAAGAAGTTCTGATGGCAGCCCTCGCCGGCCGGAGGCGACGCGCCGGCGTTGGAGGAGAACACGAATACGCCAGCGTCAGCGGCTTCCTTGTAGGCGGCGAGCAGAACGTTGGACCAGATGTAGCCGGCGACGATCGGCACCTTGTCCTGCTGGACGAGCTTGTCGGTCTTCTGTTTGCCGACGTCGGGCTTCTGCTGGTCGTCCTCGTAGATGATCTCGACATCCTTGCCGCCAATCTTGCGGCCGAGATGATCGAGCGCCAGTTCGACGGAGTTCTTCATGTCGTTGCCGATCACGGCCGTCGGGCCGGACAGCGTGGTGACGAAGCCGATGCGAATTTTGTCCTGGGCCACAGCGGATGTGGCTGTCAGGCCGAGCGCGCAGAGCAGCGCGGTCGTGTGCTTGAACATCTGATCTTACCTCCCAATGCGCGCCGACGGGTTCGGGCTGAAACGTAGTCCGGCCGATGGCCAGACCAAAGTGCGCGCAGGCGTCAGGACACTAGCAAGGCTATTGCGGGACGGCAATAAACGACGGTCTCATCCTTCTGCATGAAGAACGCGCCGACGTTTTCGACGATGGCGGTTTCTTTCACCGGCCGGACAACAGGGCGAGAGCTGGCCGGAAGGAGAAGGCGGCGGGTTACGGCTACGCATAACCCGCCCTACGGGGGGCGTCGTCGTGCGCGATCACCGGCCGGCGAGGAGTGCGAGCGCTGCGGCGGGGTCGATACGGCCGTCGTACAGGGCGCGGCCGGTGATGGCGCCTTCGAGCATGGCGTTCTCGGGGAGCAGCAGCGCCTTCACGTCTTCGATCGAGGCGAGGCCTCCCGAGGCGATAACGGGCATCGACGTGGAGCGCGCGAGTTCGACGGTGGACGGGAGGTTGAGGCCCTTCAAAACGCCGTCGCGGTCGATATCTGTGTAGATGATAGCGGCAACTCCGGCGTCCTCGAAACGGCGAGCGAGATCGATGGCGGTCAGCTCGCTCGTCTCGGCCCAGCCTTCGACGGCGACCTTGCCGCCCTTGGCGTCGATGCCGACAGCGATCCGGCCAGGGAAGCGCGTGCAGGCGGCTTTGACAAGGGCGGGGTCTCGTACGGCCACTGTGCCGAGGATGACGCGGCGAATGCCCTTGGACAGCCAGGCTTCGATGGTCGCCATATCGCGGATGCCGCCGCCGAGCTGGACGGGCATTTTCACTTTAGCGAGAATGGCTTCGACGGCGGACGCGTTGACCGGCCGGCCAGCAAATGCGCCGTTCAGATCGACGATGTGCAGCCACTCGAAGCCTTGGCGCTCGAATGTCGCTGCTTGTGCGGCGGGATCGTCGTTGAAGACGGTCGCCTGATCCATTTCGCCGAGTTTGAGACGCACGCAGGCGCCGTCCTTGAGGTCGATAGCGGGGAAAAGAATCACGCGGGCAGGCCTCTGAAGTATTGGTGGCTAGGGCTACATCCGGGACGACGCTGATTTACACAGGTTGCCGTGCTCGAGTTGCTGCCTCAACGTCCGTCATGGATTTGCTGCTATTGTGAGGTCTCAATCAAGTGTAGTCGCGCCTCAGTCAAGTGTACGAGTGACCCATGAGTGTCCAGGTCGAGTTCCATGGTGAAGTTGCCGCAAGCCGGCCGGTGCCGGGGTCTGCTGCGTTCGCACAGCCGATCAAGAGCCGTAATCTGACGGAAGCGGATGCTATAGACATCTGGATCGCGCGTTGGTTGAGAGTGCGCCGTTCCGATCTTCTCACGCGCTATGGTTGCGATCCCCGCCGCCTCTACGAAGTCTGGCAGGAGGAGCGCTTCATCGGCTCCCGCAAGAAAGCGATCGAGATCTTCCAGGTGCGGCATCCGGGGCTGGTCGACCGGATCGACTACGGCCGCCATCAACGGATCTCGCGTACGGTTCATCCCGATCAATTGAGCTTGTTCGAGTAACGGTAAGCTATGACGCCTGAGGTCGCGAGGATCTCGGCACGATGGCGCGAGCTAGGGACCTTGTTCCGGGCAGACGAGGTTCTGTCACGCGAAGCGCTTGGCGCGTTGCTCGCGGCCTACTCGGGTGCCGGCCGCCACTATCACGATCTCAAGCATATCGATGCGCTGCTCGAGCTTTCGCGCGCACACAGGGCGTCGTTGATCGATCCGATGGCCTTGGATCTTGCGATCTTCTTTCACGACGCGGTGTACGAGGCCTCGCGCCCGGACAACGAAACGGCGAGCGCGACCATGGCTGGCGAGTGGCTGCGGCAGCTTGGCGTCGACAGTGTGATGATCGAGAAAGTTCGAGGCTATATCGAAGCGACGAAGCATGTAGGGGGAGGACCCGAGGCGGTCTCCAGTGCGGCTGCGGATCCCGATCTCGACCATCTCCTGGATTTCGACCTGTCTGTGCTGGCGGCGGGAGCCGATGTATATGACGCCTACGCTGCGGCGATCCGGCGCGAGTATTCCGTCTATCCCGATTTTCTCTATCGGCGCGGCCGGGCGGTTGTGCTGGCGAAGTTACTGGCGATGCCGTCGTTGTATCGTACGCCTGCTTTTGCTGCCGCATGGGAAGCTCGCGCCAGAGCAAATCTCGCGCGCGAACTTGCTGGGCTTTAATCTCGTTTCAAACTTTTTCGAGCGGTTGCGAAAGGCTCGCCGGGCGTACCTGTGATGGCGGGGCATGGGCCCTTGCTTGCATTTCGTCGCAGCGGATAGCCTTGTGGCGAACCCTACTTGCGAGAAAGGATTTCGCCCGTGCTCAGCGCCGAACGCAATCAGCTCATCACGCGGACAGGGCCTGGAACGGCCTGTGGACGTTTCATGCGGCGGTATTGGCAGCCGGCGGCGCTCGTCGAAGAACTCGAAGGTGCGCGGCCGGCAAAGCCCGTGCGCTTGCTC
Source organism: Bradyrhizobiaceae bacterium (assembly GCA_947475855.1). Lineage (GTDB taxonomy): Bacteria > Pseudomonadota > Alphaproteobacteria > Rhizobiales > Hyphomicrobiaceae > CAMDPA01. The sequence goes on along the minus strand of CANJPN010000144.1, from coordinate 380 downwards.
GGCGAGCATCTCGTGGTGTTCAAGGACGAGGCTGGCCGGTATGGGCTCGTCGACCGGGCGTGCCCACATCGCGGGGCCGACCTCGCGTATGGACGGTGCGAGGACGGCGGCTTGCGCTGTACGTTCCACGGTTGGTTGTTCGACGTGACGGGACACTGCCTCGAGACACCGGCGGAACCGGAGGACTCGACGCTGCACACGCGGGTGCGGGTGCGTTCCTATCCCGTGGTTGCGCGCAGCGGCATCCTGTGGGCATACATGGGTGAAGGAGCCCCGCCGCCAATTGCTTCGCTGGATTGCTTCCAGGCGCCTGAAACGCACACATTCGCGTTCAAGGGGCTATGGGAGTGCAACTGGTTGCAGGCGCTGGAGGTCGGCAT
>CANJPN010000143.1 GCA_947475855.1 Bradyrhizobiaceae bacterium | reverse complement strand
GCACCCACGTCTCCAGTCGCACCGTATGAGCCGCGCGGGCGAATGCCGCATTGGTTGCGTCGGGATTGCCGACCTCCGCGTCAAGTGGGGTGTTGTCGGTGCAGTCCGCCCAGACGAGGGGTGCCCCTGGTTCGACCGCGTCTGCGGCACGGGCGACGGCGGGCAATGGCTCGTAGTCGACCTCGACGAGGCCGGCAGCTTCGATGGCGGCTTCAAGCGTGTCTGCGATGACGACAGCGACGGGCTCGCCGGCAAACCGAACGATCTCTGCCGGTATCGGCATGTGGGGAGTGAGATAGACCGACGAGCCCGGTCGCAGGGTAAGCGCGACGTCAGGCCAGCCTTCCCATTGCGGATCGTGCGGTATCGGCTTGATGCCGTCAGCGAGCAGATCCGTCCCGTCTAGGACGGCGAGTACACCGGGCATTGCCCGCGCAGCATTCGCATCGATCGATCGGATGCGGGCGTGGGCATGCGGCGAACGTACGAAAATCGCGTGCGCAGCGTTCTCCGGAATGCGGTCGGCTGCGAAATTGCCGCGTCCTGTCAGAAGCCTTATGTCCTCCTTGCGCAACACCGGCTGTCCAATGCCGCGCGTCAGGGCTGGTGGACCGCTCATCTCAAGTTTCTCCATGCGGATCAGCCCTTTTTCGGCGCGCGCATTTCGCTCGAAGAATTGATGAGGGCGTGGATGTTGCGGGCGAAGTCGACGGCGGAAGGTGTGTCCATCGTCATGGCGCGGCCGATGTACTCCTTCACACCTTCGGTCGCGGGCCGAGGTGCGTCGAGGATCTTCTGACACAGACGAGCGACGCGCTTGTCGAGATCGGCTGCCGGCACGACGTCGCTGACGAGTCCAAAGTGTAGCGCGCGCTCCGCGCTCACCTGTTCGCTGGAGTAGACGAGATAGGTCAGCCCCTTCATCGTCGCGCGGTCGACGAGGGCCGACATCACCATCGTCGGCATGATGCGATGCTCCATTTCCGGGATCTGGAATATGGCGTCGTCCGCGGCGATCGTCATGTCGGCGACGGACGCTACTGCGCAGCCGAAGCCGAGCGCGCGGCCACGCACCGCGCAGATCACGGGCACGCGGCAATTTCGGATCGCGCCGTATGTGTCGAACACGACATCGCTCTGCCGCCGCCGCTCGAGCGCCTCCGGCTGCTGCATTGGTCGCACGCCCATACTGGCGCGACCAATGCAGAAGTCGGCGCCGGCACCTTCGAGCACGACGGCTCTCGACATCGTGTGTGCGGCGTCAAGGAGCGCTTTGATCTCGCGGCCCATGTCGTCGGTCGCAGCATTGCCGGCCTCCGGGCGGTTGAGAGTGATGCGCAGGATGTCGCCGTCCCGGTGGCTGAGGATGTCAGGCATGGTACCTCTTTGGGAGTCAGGGCACGCGTACCTTGCGGGCACGCTCGATGATGGCAGCGGGTAGATTGTCGAAGCCGGCTACGAGTTTTTGCAGCTCCGTCCCTGGCATCGGGTCGAACTCTGCATGTGTGCGATCGATCTCCGCCAGGAACTCCTTGTCTTTCAGCATGGCATCGAAACCTGCGCGTAATGCTGCGACACGTTCTTGTGGAACACCGGGCGGCGCGATCAACGAACGCCCCACGATCGCGCCGCTGGCGTAGAGCGCCAGGATGCGTTTGTCCTCGTCCGAGTTGCCGAGCTCGACCATGTTGGGTACGTCGGGCAGATCCGGATGTCGCGCTTCCGTAAACTGGACGATGATGTTGATGGTTTTGTTTCGCAGCCATTCCTGGCGCGCGGTCTTTATCGTGTTCCAGGAGGTGAAGGCGCCTTCGGTCTCCCCTCGCTCCATCGCCAGCATCATCGGTGAGGCGCTCTGGTAACCGCCGATGATCTTGAACTTTGTTCCGACCACGTTGTTGAGTACGAGTGGATAGTCGTGTGCAGCAGCGCCTGGCGAAGTTCCAGCGAACGGCGCGGATATCGCCTTTGCATCGGCCACCGACTTTACTTTCGAAGTGTGCCAGCTGATCAGGATCTCGACGCTGGAGGTGACGCGTCCGATCCAATTGAACTCGCTCGCCTTGTAGCGAATGCCAGGAGTGCCGAGCTTGTCGGCGAGCGCGATCGTCTGGGCGACCATGCCGAGCACGGTCCCGTCGCGTGCTGCAACTTCGTAGACGTATGCCGCAGCGCGCAAGCCTGCGACGCCGGGCATGTTGGCCGGCACCACGGCCGGGGTGCCCGGGAGGTGGCGGCCGAAGTGCTTGGCGACGAGCCGGCCATACTGGTCGTAGCTGCCACCGGCATCGAAGCCGATGACAACGCTGATGGTCTTTCCGGCAAACATTTCGCCGCGGGGTTGAGCCGAAGCACTGGCGCATGGAAAAGCCGCTGCTGTCAGCGCGATCAGTATGGATTGGCAAGCAACGGCAGAGACGTTTTTCGAATGGCTGCGTGACAAGTTGCGCGTCTCCTCCCAATCTTTATGCTGCATCTTGCACTCCGGCCGGTCGGCCGGCAAGAACTGGCGCCATGCAACGAGGGGCGCGACACAGCGTCCAGCAGGGAGGCAAATGCGGGATGCCGAAAGTGTCGAGCCTGCTGATTCCGGTACTGCTTTGCGCCATCGCAAGTGCTGCCTCTGCCGAGGATTTCTATCGCGGCAAGACGATCTCGATCATTACCAGCACGGGGAGCGGTGGCGCCTACGACCTGATGGCCCGGACGATCTCGCGCCATCTGCCGCGGCATCTGCCTGGAGCTCCAACAATCGTTGTTCGGAATATGCCGGGGGGCGGTCACACCTTGGCAACCAACTACATGTTTTCGACGGCTCCGCGCGACGGCACTGCTCTCGCTACCGTGAACAATAGCATTCCCCTGCACCAGGTTCTCGACGGCCGAGGCGTGCGGTTCGACGTGCGCAAATTCGGCTGGGTTGGCTCGACCGGGATCTCGAATCTGGTGAACGCCGCCTGGCACACGAGCGGGATCACGTCGATGTCACAGGCGTTCACCCGCCAGATCGTGACCGGGGCGACCGGCACCGGCTCGGGAACATACATCTATCCGAATGCGATGAATCAGCTCCTCGGCACCAAGTTCAAGATCGTAACCGGATATGCGGCCAGTCCCCAGATCGATCTCGCGATGGAGCGCGGTGAGGTGGAGGCCCGCAGCGGTGCGAGCCTCGCCGGCTACCTCAGCGAGCATCCCGACTGGATCAAACACGGCAAGATCACCATCATTTCCCAGATCGGCGCGGCCCGTGAGAAGATGTTGCCGGACGTGCCGCTGATCCACGAGTTGGCCCGCACCGCCGAGCAGACCCGGGCGTTGCGTCTCATATCATCGCCGGTGCTGGTGGGGCGGCCCTATTTCACGACGCCCGAGGTTCCCGCCGACCGGCTCGCGCTCTTGCGGGCAGCGTTTGCCGCCACCATGGCCGATCCGGCCTTCCTGAGCGAGGCTGCCTCGCTGTCGCTCGACCTCAATCCGATGGGTTGGGAGCAACTCACGCAACTCGTCGAGGAAACCGTCGGTACGCCGCCGGAGCTGCTGGCGAGGGTCAAGTCGATGATCGAGCCGGCGGCTGGAGACGGAGCTGGCAAATCGGGCGGCAAGAAAGGCGACGAGTAGAGCGATCTGCCTTCACGTTCCGTCGTTGGGATCGTGGTAGAGTTCCCCGACGATGCCGGTCGTTCCGGGCTTGGCATCGCTCAAGTGATAGCGTCCGTCGCGGTCCCGGCCGAGCCGTCCCTTGACGCGCAATTCGTCGATTGCGCAGGCGATTTCGCGGCCGTCGTCGCTGCCCAGCAACTCGACGATGTCGGCATAGAAGCGCGGTCCCGATGCCAGAGCTTGCTCTACCGTCTGATAGCGGGCCGGCCCCGAAAACAGCTTCGCGCCGCATCGTGTCAGGGGGATCTGGCCCTTGCGCGCGAACGGAATGGTGCAGTCGAATCCTGACTTGGCGCCGGTCTTGCGGCCGTCGAGCGATGGGTCCATCGTCATTCCGCGCAGGCCGGTCATCACGATGAGATCACGGTCGGCCTGAAAGCGGGTGCCCATCGCCCACTCGACCTGCCCTTCGTCGTTGATGTCGATGTCCTCGTCGAACACATAGATATGCTTCAAGCGCATGATGTTCTCGAATAGAGCGGTGATCGCCGTGCGTGCCTCGCCTTCGGCCGTCTGCCGGATCGAAACCCGCAGCGTATTCGAACCGCCGGCGCGGGAGCGCGACACGACCGCGAGCGGCTCTTTCACCACGGTCTTGAGCACCCGCATCGCCTCCGCCTCGCAGCGCATCGCGGTGATCACGGTGCTGTCCGTCTGATCGATGACGTTGGCCGAGCCGTGCAGCAGCGTGTGATGGAGCACGTCGCGGCGCATACTGATCGCGGTGCAGTGGAACACTGGATCCATGTGGATCGAGCCGTAATAGCCCATGTACTCGCCGTATGGGCCTTCCGGCTCGACATAGCCGCGCTCGTCGAGATAGCCTTCAAGGATCATCTCGGCGTCGGCGGGCACGAGAATGTCGTTGGTCAAGCTCTTGACGACGGGCAACGCCGCGGCGCGGAAATTCGCGATCATCGACAGCTCATCGCCGCTCTGCCGCGTGCTTGCCGCAACGAAATCGAGGGGATGGCAGCCCACAGCGAAAGAGATCGGCAGCTTCTCGCCACGTGCCACGCTCGCTTGATAAATTCGCTTGAGATCGGAAGGTGCGGTGACGTTGGTGCCGGCCTCGTGCCGGTTGCGCAGGCTCAGTCGACGGCAACCGACATTGCGTCGCCCGGTGGCAGGATCGATCGTGAAATCGATGGCGGAGCTCATGTAGCAGCTACCGTCGAATGCATGCTGTGGATGGAACGGCAGCCGGGCGAGATCGACGTCCTTGCCCTGGAGAACCACCTGCCGCACAGGTGCGGCGTTGGCCGGCACCTCGACGACCGGCTGCGGTGTCCCCAAGCGCTTGTCGTACTCGGCGTTGAGTTGATCGCGCTTCACATCGAAGGCTGCGGCCAGTCGCTCGAGGCTGCCGGCGGTCTTCGATACCAGTTCGACTTGCTCTGGACCGGCTTTGCGAAAAAGCACGGCCTTGCGCGTGCTTTCGATTACTGCACTGACCTTGGTCAGCGGCACCGGCTCGTCATGCACCTCGACTTCCCCCATGTCAATCAGCCGCTCGACGAACCGTCGGAGCCGGAATTTCTCGGCATCGGCAGACGCAATTGCGGGGCTGGACTTGGGCATGGCGATGTTTCCTCTGGGCTTGTTGCCGTCGGAGCTTCTGGCGCGGTGTGTTGTTGTCTCGATGGTGCCGGCTTCGATCTGGATTATGCCAAGTGCCGTTTATACTTGGAATTGCCGTGCTGTCACGGTCGAGGGATCGCTGCGTATCAAGTGGCAGCAAGTCTTTGGCAGGAAGCAGCAGCAAGCGGGAGGGCGACGCAAAAGATCAAGCAGCGGAATGGCTTGACTGATGGTGCTGCCAGTGAGGATTGAACTCACGACCTCTCCCTTACCAAGGGAGTGCTCTACCACTGAGCTACGGCAGCAAATGGTTCATCGACGGAGCATGCAACAGTTGCACGCCCGGTTGCCCGCGAACGGCCCTGCAATGGCATGTTTTCGCTGGCACTGCAACAGGGGGCACTCGGCGGTGGAAATCTGGACATTCCGCACGCCCGGTCCCGGGAGCCGTTGGTGCGAGAGGCTAGCGGATCACGCGAGGTTGATGGCTTGCAGGCCCTTCTGCGTGTAGAGGCCGGCTCGCGCAGGATCGGCCATGGCTGCGATAAGGCTTGCGGCTTGGTCGGCTTGGGCCGAGCCGGCAAAGATGCCGCCTGAGAAAACGAGATCGTCTTGGATCTCGGCGGGGAGCGCGCCGGCGATATCGACCCCTTCCACGAGCATCAGCTCGCTGACCTGTTGCACTGCGAGGTCGCCTCTGCCGTCGACGATGCCATCGGCGGTGGTGCCGGCTTCGACGATGGTGGCGCGCGCGTTGACTTCGGCTGCGATGCCGAGGCGTTCGATCAGGCCCGCGAAGAAGATGCCGCTCTGGCCCTTCTTCGAATAGACGACCGAACGGGCTGCGAGCAAAGCTCGCTTGGTGGCCTCTACGGTGGAGAGATCCGGCCTGGGCGATCCTGCCAGAACCGCAATTCCAACCAGGGAGCGGGCGACATCGACGCGGCTGCCCGCTTTCAGGATTCCTTGGGCGATCAATCTGTCGACGCCGGCCGAAGTGAGGAAAGCGGCATCGGCCTTTTCGCCCGCCGCTATGCGCTCCAGCATCAGGGCAGTCGGGTCATAGGAGGCGTCGACTTTGACACGGTTGACGGCTTCCCATTCGGGCATGACGACCCGGAGAACACCGATCACACCGAGGGTACTGAGGAGCTTCATGCTGGGTCCACCGCCTGGAATCTGAGCCCGAAGTTCGTCGCTAATTGCGCCTGCTGGCGAGGAAATAGCCGAGTGTTGCCCACGCCAGCCCGACGATCATCTGCAGTACCAAGAGGCCGGCCTCGGCGCCGCTGCCGCGGACAGGGACAATCTTGAAGTAGGCGCCGACCCAGATGAGGATCGCGCCTGCGATGGCTGCCGAGAACGCGGCCACAACTAGCTTCTGAGGCTGGTCGGCCGCGCGGCCCATCATGAAGCCGACGATCGCTACCGCAGGATTGAGCAAGGCGATCAGAACGAGTGCGCCGGGTTCGAATGGCTGAAGACCTGTCACTTCGCGGGCGCTTTCGATAAAGGAACCACCGGCGTGCTTGCCATGCTGCCGGGCCGCGTGGGTAGGCCGTGCTTGAGCCAACCTTGGCCGAAACGGCCGCCTACGACGCCTTCGGCGACATCAACCACGTTGGTGAAACCTGCTGTGGCGAGATATGCCTGCAGCGTGGCCGATCGATTGCCGGTACGGCAGATCAGGGCGATGCGGCGGGTGGGATCGCCGCCGACGGTTTGCATGAGCTTGGCTGTGAAATCCTTTGGACCCTCGTACATGTCGATGGCGTGGGCGGCGACTGGGATGCCGGTCTCGTTCCACTCATCGGGCGTTCGAATGTCAACCAAGACGACGTCGCCGGACTGTGCGGCGGCGTGGGCTTGGGCCGCGGTCATCGTGCGGGGGCTCGACGCGGATTGCTGGGACGTCTGTTGAGACATGGCGTGACCGGTCGGTGCGAGGAACAGGGCGGTCAAGGCCGCCATCGTCAGGTTACGCAATCGTCCGAGCATGGAGAGATCCTGGTTCGACGGTGCGGCTCGAATGGGAGGATGTCGGCTACTTCTGCCTGGCGTCGATCTCGTTGTTCAGTTTTTCCTCCTCGTATTGGATGAACCAGCCGATCATCTGCCGCCACAGCGCTTCCGCGAGATCGGGTGGCAGGCCTTTAGCGTCTGCACGGGCGCGCACCTTGTCGATCACCTGTTGGTTGCGCCAGGGGACATTCGCTTCCTGGCCGAGGCCGAGCTTGATCTGCCAGGCGCGCTCGACATAGCCGAAGCGCTCCGAGATTAGATCGATCAGCGCATTGTCGACGCGGTCGATCTCAACGCGTACCTGGGACAGGTCGCTGCATTCCTTCGGGGGGCGGCTCGACATCGCAGGCAGGCTCCGGGGCAATTGAGGTGGGCGTGCTTTAGCATGGCCTGCGCGTCGGGGCCAACGGTCAGGGGAAGAGCTTGCGGCGGTTTGACGAGGTCATCACGTGCCGATAGCGTCGGGAGGGTTGAGGACGTGTTTTTGGGGGAGGGGCCTGTGCGACGCGCAGCCGGATTTGTAGCGGCCATGGGCCTTTTTGCGTGTGCCGCATCGAGTGCGATAGCTCAGTCATGGCCGTCGCGTTCGATCACGATGGTGGTGCCTTTTCCGCCGGGGCCGGCGGTCGATCTCGTCGCGCGGCTCATCGGGGCGAAGCTCGCCGAAGCTTTGGGTCAGCCGGTGGTGGTCGAGAACCGGACGGGGGCCAATGGCACGATTGCTGCCAGTGCCGTCGCGCGAGCCTCGCCGGACGGTCACACTCTGCTAATGGGGACGGCGGGCACACACGTCACCGCTGTGCACCTGATGAAGGCGCTACCCTACGATCCGGTGACGGACTTCACGCCGATCGCGGCGGCGGTCGAGCCGGTGACCAGTCTGGTCGTGCATGGAAAACTGCCGGTCGGTTCGGTGGAAGAACTCGTCGCCTACGCGAAAGAGCGGCCCGGGCAGATGTCGTTCGGCAGCTCGGGTGCGGGTTCGGTGTTCCACCTGATGGGAGAGCTGTTCAACAAGACCGTCGGTGTGAAGCTTGGCCACGTCGCTTATCGCGGCGTCGAGCCTGCGATGCAAGATACGATCGGCGGGCATATCCCCATGACGTTCATATCGGTTTCGAATGCGCTCGAGCCGGCGCAGGCGGGTCTCGTCAAAATCCTCGCAGTGCTGGAGCCGCAGCGCTACGCGCGATTGCCGGATGTGCGCTCGATGTCGGAGATCATCCCGGCCTTCGTGAAACCGTCGTCGTGGTTCGGGGTGCTCGGGCCGGCGAAGTTGCCGGCGGATGTCACCGCCCGTCTCAACTCGGAGATCGTGAAGGCGCTGAGCGCGGCGGAGGTGCGAGCGCGGCTCGATGCCGTCGGGTTGACTGTCATCGGGGGAAGTCCGGCTGATTTTGCTGCACTCATCAAGGATGGGATCGAGCGTTACGGGGTGATCATCCGCGATAGCGGCATCAAGCCGGAATAGATGGCGCAAATCACGCAATCCAGCGGCGCTGCAGGATGCGGAAGGCGATCACCAGCATCGTGATCGCGAACCAGAGCAGGGCAGCGAACAACATTGGCGCGGCGGTGCTGCCGGTGGTGTCGAGCAAGTAGCCGGCGATCGGTGGAAACGCGGCCAGGCAGACGAAATAGACCGCGGAAACGACGGCGAACCCGGAGTTGCGGCTTTCCGGGCGGAGAACCTGGCTCGGCAATGACATGAGGCCGCCCGTGCAGCCACCGCGCAGTGCGCCGAACAGGAACACCCAGAGCGCGAGTGGCGCTGCGTAGGGAATCAACAAGCATACCAGCGTCGTCGATAGCGAGCCGCCGATGATGAAGTAGTCGGGCTTGCCCGTGCGATCCGACAGATATCCGCCCAGTGGTACGGAGATCAGAGATACGACAGCCGCGAGGCTGGTCATCAGGCCCGCCTCGACCGGGGCCATGCCGCGCGCGATCAGCAACGGCGGCAAGAAGCTCATGAAAACCGCATATCCCGCGCTGAACAGGCCACGGCCGATGCCGGCAAGGGAGGCAAGGACGATTTCCTTGCGGGAGATGCTCCAAAGTGGCTGGTTGGATGGTGACTGCACGTCACGTGCGCCGGCGCCAGTCGGCTCGGTGTTGCGATAGATCAGAAACAGGATCGGAATGGCCAGCGCTGCAATCGCGGCGTTGATGTGCATCGCGGTTTGCCAGGAAGTCATGGAGGCGAGCCATGGCAAGGCGGCCATCGCAAGGCCGATGCCGAAGCCGACGCTGGAGGCGATGATCGCCATCGCGGTGGCGATCTCCTTTCCGACGAACCAGTCCGTGACCACTTTGGGCAGGAGCACCGACACGGCTACAGCGCCGGCGCCCCCCAGCAGGCGGCAGGCGAACATTGCGACGTAGCTATCGGTGAGCGCGAAGGCGACCGTGGAGAGCGCCATCAATGCCGTGCCCAGAATGAGCGTCAGGCGATCACCAAATCGTGCGGCAATCGGGCCTGTTGGAGCTGCAAGAAAGATTCCCGGCAACATGAAAATGCCGGTGAATACGCCGACATCGGTATAGGTGAGGCCCGCTTCTGCGATGAGAAAGGGTGCCAGTGCCGCGATCGCCTGGAAATGCATGGGAGCGCTGAGGCCAACCAGGAATAAAAGGCCGAGCACAACCCAGCGGTTCGATACGTCCATCTTCTGTCTCTAGAGACGATCTGCGGGGCTTATTGCATCTTCAGGCCGATTTCCTTGACCAGCGGTGTCCACTGAGAGATCTCGGTTGCGACGAATTCGGCAACCTTTGCTGGTTCGAGGTCGGGCGTGACGACGGCGTCGCGGTCGAGGACACGCTTGATCTGCGGCAGCTTCACGATGCGGCGGACTTCGCTTGAAAGGCTGTTGGCAACTGCTGCTGGCAAATTCTTCGGCCCGCAGAGCCAGAACCAGGTGAGGCCGTTTACGTCGAATCCTTGCTCCTTGAATGTTGGCACATCCGGCAGGGCTGCGTTGCGTTCGGGTGCGGTGAGACCGATCGCGGTGACCTTGCCTGCCCTTATCTGTTCGCTCGCATTGATCACCGGTGACATGACGAGGCCGATGTGATTGCCGAGCAGATCGTTGATGCCGTCGCCGGAACTCTTGTAGGGGACGTGAACGAGATCAAGGCTTGTTCGACGCTTGGCTTGCTCGATCAGCAGGTGGCCGAGGGAAGCGGTGCCGGGCGATGCAGTCGTGATGGAAGTCCGACCGGTCGCCTTCATCTGAGCGACAGACTTGATGCCCTGGTCCGCGTTGGCGATGAGGACGTATCCGTCGCCGCCAATCATCGCCAGATGCGTGAAATCACGGACCGGGTCGTAGCCGACATTCGGATTGATAATCGGCGCGGTGATGTGGGGGCCCGAGCCGCACATCAGGAGCGTGTGACCGTCCGGTTCCGCAGTGGCGACGAAGGCCGATCCTGTCGCGCCAGCGCTGCCTGCGCGGTTCTCGACGATGAACTGCTGGCCCAGGGCGGAGGACAGCTCGGGTGCGATCATGCGGGCGAAGATGTCCGCGGTGCCGCCGGCCGAGAATGCGACGACGAGGCGGATCGGCTTTGCCGGCCAGGATTGCGCATGCGCGGTGGTGGTGGTCAGCGATGATGCGAAGGCGACGATTGCGCCGCAGGCTGCGGATCCGATGAGCTTAAGCGTAGTCATGCCGAAATCCTCCCCAGTGCGGTATATTGATTCCGGCAGTCATCGCGTCGGGTTCACCGCGTGCTTTACTCTGTCGACGATTGCTGGCGAAGCATCGACGATTTTGGTGACCAGTGCGAGTGTTTCATCGGCGGTGCGGAACCGGATGCCGAGGCGGCGCTTTGCTGCTTCATCGAGGAATTCAGGATCACTCATCATCGTGGCGAAGGCTTTGCGCATTGCGGCCACGCGGTCGGCGGGCACGTTCGGGCCGAGCGCCATGGCGCGCGCAATCGGCGTCCCATTGGCAAGGAATTCCACCACGTCGCGCTCGGGGCCTTGTGCCAATTCCAGGAGAGTTGGCACAGCAGGTAGCTGTTTCATGCGCTCGAGTGTGAAGACGAGCGGTACCGCTACCTTTTGGGTCGCGATCCAGTCCTCCTTGCCGACGGCGATGCTCTCCCAGGCGACAGCCCAGCCCGCGATCTCGCCGCGTTCCATCGCGAGGTTCAACGCGCCGCCTGTGGTGTAGCCGGAAATGACCTTGAACTTTGCGCCGAGAGCATCCTTGGCGACCATCGCCCACTGGTAGCTCAGGTGGGACGTGGCCATGGAACCGAACACGAGAGGCTTGGCCTTCAGGTCCTCGATCGACGCGGCACCGGCGTCCTTCCATATGGCCATGACCTGCGCGATCTCATCATAAGCGCCAAGCCAATTCAGCTTCTTCGACTCGTAGCGGATCGCCTTGGGGTCTTCGAGTTTCTCCATCAGGGGCAGGGCGTGGCTCAACAGGATCTTGGTACCGTCCTGAGGGCCGGCTCCGTAAATGAAGTTGCCGGCAGCGGCGCCGCCTGCGCCCGGCATGTGCTCGATGATGATCGTGGGTTTGCCAGGGATTTGCCTCGCCAGATGATTGGCGATGACGCGACCGTAGATGTCGTAGCTTCCGCCGGGACTCGTACCCATCAGAATAGAGATCGTGCGGTTGGTGTAGAACTGCGTTGGGTCTTGCGCGAAGGCTGCCCCAGCTAATGTGCTGCAAGCGAAGGCCGCAGCTGCGACGATGAGCTTCAGGGGGACGAAGAGTTCTTTGGCCCTCGGCACCGCTTCTTCCTCCCATGCTTTGACGTTGCCGGCGCATTGTCGGGATATCGCGCGGTTCAGCTTTGTTCCTATGCGGTGCGGAGATGAGGGTCAACGTGGGCGAGCGGGAACATGGCCTGTACGGGCTGACGGAGGTGATGAAGGTTTTGCTGGCGGCAACGCAAGATTGCTTGTATGCACGTTAAAGTTGCTTTCGACTCAACTATCAATTGAATGGTTCGATGGCCATGACGGTTTCAGAAGCGCTGCTGTTCGCCCAGCGGCCCGCATCCCGCAAGCCACTCTACGCGCAGGTTCGCGAGCAGCTTATGGCGCGGATACGCG
>CANJPN010000142.1 GCA_947475855.1 Bradyrhizobiaceae bacterium | reverse complement strand
GAGTTCGGCGATCGCAAGTCCCGGCATGGGATCGATATCGAGGCCTGCCGTCTTCGCCTCCTTGACGAACTCGGGATCAGTCATGGTCGCCAAGAACGCCGAGCGGACGGCCTGCAGGCGATCTGCCGGCGTGCCGGGCGGCATGGCGAAAGGCCGTGCAACATGCTGCGGCGCAAGAATGAGCGACAATGCCTGTCGCTGCTCGATGGTTGCCGTCTTGTCGAGAAGCATGGGGACCTCGGGTATGGCCGGATCTGGTTTAAGCGCGGCCTGGACAAGTATCGTCGCCTTCCTCTCATCGAGCCAGTTCTTCCGACTCGCTCGGAGGGACGAATACGAAAACCCGCACATGCCTTCGACTTCGCCGCGCTCCATAGCCAATGCGACGTCGTTCGTTCCGGGATAGCCCGAGACCAATTTCACATTGAGGCCGAACATCACGCGCAGGATCGTTGCGTACATGTCGGGATCCGAGGCTTTGCCCAGACCACCGACCGTGAACGGCTTAGTCTTGAGATCCTCCCAGGTCTTCACCGGGGAGGCGTGCCAGGCGACGCAGGTGCTGGCGTCGGTCGAGATGCTGCCGATCCACTCCAGACGCGTGGGGTCGTATTTCGCGCCTTCGATCAATGGGGCGATGGCCAGCGTCCGGCTGAACGTGCCCATCGTCAGGCCGTCCTTCGTCGCGACGGTGAGCAGGTATTCGAGGGATTTCTGACTGCCGGCGCCAGGCATGTTCTGCACTACGACTGCGGGTGTACCTGGAATATGCCGGCCTATGTGGCGGGCAAGCGCTCGGCCGTAGATGTCATATCCGCCACCGACGCTGTAGCCGACAATCAAGTTCACCGTCTTGCCGGCATAGAAGGCTTCGGGCGTCTGGGCGCCCGCGGGTGTCGTCGCCCCCGTCGCAGCGTACGCCCAGGCAAGCACCACCGAAATCTTCTTCAGCATCAGACCACCTTGACCCGTCGTCGTTCGGGCTGTGCATTCGATCGCGATTGCCGCAGCCGGCGTCCGCCATCTTCGGGAGATGCCGTCTGGCGGGAAGTGTCGGCGGCGGGACGCGGCAATGTCAAGATTTCCGCCAACTTGAATCCATCGCAGATCCATCGTGGATCCTGGCGCAGTGAGAACGCGTTGCGATGCCCCCACGTATTGCGTTCACAGCAGGTAGATCACCGTGGTCAAGGTGTCCATCCGGATGGTCGGCAAAGTGCCTATTTCGACGCATATTGTCCTCGCGAACGGTCTGCGAAGGCTCGACCGGCGGCACTTGTGCGCCGATGGCACGGCATGCGACGAGACGTGGCACCTCAGGGGAAGAGACCGGAAAATGCCAGATACGGACAACAATCTCAAACGCAGCGCGCTCGACTATCACGAGGCCGATCCGCCTGGAAAGATCGCTGTCGTCGCCACCAAGCCCGTCGCAAACCAACGCGACCTCTCGCTGGCCTACACTCCCGGCGTCGCTCACGCCTGCACCGCGATCGCCGAGGATCCTTTCAATGCCCGGCGGTACACGGCCCGAGGCAATCTCGTCGGCGTCATCACGAACGGCACGGCCGTGCTGGGTCTCGGCGATATTGGTCCGCTTGCGGCCAAGCCCGTCATGGAAGGCAAAGCGGTACTGTTCAAGCAGTTCGCCGGCATCGACGTATTCGACATCGAGGTCGCGGAGAAGGACCCGAAGATGTTCATCGAGGCGGTCGCGCGCCTCGAGCCTACTTTCGGCGGCATCAACCTGGAAGACATCAAGGCGCCGGAGTGCTTCGAGATCGAATCCGGTCTCAAAGCTCGCATGAACATCCCGGTGTTCCATGACGACCAGCACGGCACGGCGATCGTGGTCGCTGCCGGCATCCTCAATGGTCTCAAGGTCGTCGGCAAGAAGATCGAGGACGTCAAGCTCGTCACCAGCGGCGCGGGTGCAGCCGCACTTGCCTGCCTCAACCAACTCGTGTCGCTAGGCCTGAAACGCGAGAACGTCTGGGTCACCGACATCAAAGGCGTCGTCTACCAAGGCCGCAAGGAGCTGATGGATCCGTTCAAGGAGCCTTACGCGCAGCCGACAAACGCCCGCACACTCGCAGATGTGATGACGGGCGCGGACGTATTCCTCGGCCTTTCGGCAGGCGGCGTCGTCAGCAAGGACATGGTGTCGAGCATGGCGCAGCGGCCACTCGTGTTCGCGCTCGCCAACCCGACACCCGAAATCATGCCGGAGGATGTGAAGTCGGTACGTCCGGACGCCTTGATCGCATCGGGCAGGACGGACTTCGCCAACCAGATCAACAATGTGCTTTGCTTCCCGTTCGTGTTCCGGGGCGCGCTCGATGTCGGCGCGACGACGATCAACGAGGAAATGAAGAAGGCTGCCGTGGTCGCGCTGGCAAGCATCGCGGAAAGCGAGGCATCCGACATCGTACTGTCGGCTTATGGCGCGGATACGCTGGTGTTCGGTCCTGACTATCTGCTGCCGAAGCCATTCGATCCGCGCCTGATCATCGAGATCGCGCCAGCAGTCGCCAAGGCCGCGATGGAAACCGGCGTCGCGACGCGGCCCATTTCGGATTTCGGGGCGTACCGCGAGAAGCTGTCTGGCTTCGTCTATCGCTCCGGCTTCCTGATGAAGCCGATGTTCGACACTGCGCGGCGGGAAAACAAGCGCGCTGCCAAGCGCATCGTGTTCGCCGAGGGCGAGCACCCATACGTACTCCAGGCTGCAAGCCAAGTGGTGGCGGAAGGAATCGCACGGCCAATCCTGGTTGGGCGGAAGGACAACATCACCAGGATGATCACGCACCTGGGTCTCAGGATGCGTGCGGGACAGGACTACGACCTGTTCGATCAGACCACCAATCCGCTGGTTCCAACGATAACGGAGGAATACCAGAGGCTGGTGGAGCGCGAAGGCGTGTCGCCAAGCCACGCCCAGCGCGTCGTGCGGGCAGGTTCGACAGTCGTCGCGGGGCTGCTCCTGCGTCGCGGGGACGCCGAAGCCATGATTTGTGGCAGCGTCGGCCGTTACCACACGCATCTGCGACACGTTTCGCAGGTGATCGGGAAGCAGGGTGGAGTGCGCGGGTTCGCAACACTTTCAGGGCTGATTCTGCCACAGGGCCCGTTGTTCATGACCGACACCTACGTCAGCTACGATCCGTCGGCCGAACAACTCGCCGAAATCACGTTGTTGGCGAGTGATCAGCTGCGCCGTTTCGGGATCGAGCCCAAGGTCGCGCTGCTGTCTCATTCGAACTTTGGCGCGGAGGAGACGCCGTCCGCGAGCAAGATGCGCGAGGTTCTTTCGATCCTCAACACATGGGCGCCGAACCTCGAGGTCGAGGGCGAAATGCATTCGGATGCGGCGCTTTCGCCGTTTATCCGCGAGGAGATATTCCCCAATTCGCGGCTGAAAGGGCGGGCGAACCTGCTGGTCATGCCGGGGCTCGATGCCGCCAACATCGCGTTCAACATGCTGAAGGCGGCAACCGATGCAGTCGTGCTGGGACCGATCCTGCTTGGAGCCGCCAAGTCGGTGCATGTCGTGACGCCATCGATCACCGTGCGCGGGCTCCTCAACATGAGCGCGATCGCGTTGACCGATACGCTGCGGGCACCAGCGCCGCCAGCAACATTGCAAGCGACAGCAGCGGAGTAGGTTTGGTTACACGCAAGCGATCAACTTGTATCGCATACCGAGCATGAAACGGGCCGGCGCACCCTCGTGCGACCGGCCCGATTTCTTTAAAGCTTCGTTCGGCAGAACGATTATTCCAAGCTGCCCACTCAGGAAGCTGCGGCGAGCGGAAGCTCGGCCTGATCCGCGGGTGCTGCCGGCAAACTCGGGAATGCCACGACATTGCCGCCGACTTCGAGCTCGAATGCGGGGCGGCGTTGCCGGAACCAGCGGAGCTGGGTGTTGGTCATCACGCCCTCCTCGGCAACGGACTGGACGATCAAGCCGTCCTCGTCGTCGAGAAGCATCGCAAGTCGTCCCTCGATCTCGGTGTCGCTCAGATCTGCGCGCACGTACCACGTCTGCTCCAGGGGGCGAGCCCAGGCCGAACCCAGAGACATGATGACGGTTGCCATCGCGTGCTTGTTACGGGCGGGGCGCGCGAGGTCGTAGGAGATGAGGAACGTGCGCATGGGAGAAGCTCGTCTGCCGGAAGTTGCGGGGATACGGGGTCTGCCCGGAGGTCCGAGCTAAGCCACACTAATGCGCCGACGGGGCGCTACGCATCACAGACCGACTGTTACGATTACTTTTGAACCCAAGGTGCTGATAGCTTTGAAGATTAAGCTGTTGTTCTTCGATGTTCTCGTTGCGGCAGGAACGTAGAGAGAACATGCCATCGACTCAGGCAAGAGTCCATCGGAAAGTTCCAACTTTGTTCTCTTTTTGACTAACCTGTTGAATCCCTTGGAGCGACCGCGAACAGACCGCAGCCGCTCCAGTTCATGGTGATTTTCAGCGGGCCACATACGCCTTGTGAACCATACCGCCGGATGCTCGACGGGTTTCGGCAACGAGGGCCTTCTCGCTGTCCCGCGTCTCGCGCACCAGCGTGTCACCAAGCAGTTTCGCCACGGTGCTGGCGCCGCCTTCAGCGCGGGTCATGAATGCCTTGATGTCATCGATTGCGGGTAGAGCAGAGGCCTTTGCATCCTTCTCGGCGATCGCCTCGGTGACGGCAGCTTCGAGCTGCTTGCCCCACATCTTCCGAAACAGCGCGTTCGACGCATAGACGTCACCGCTGTTGAGCTTGCCGCCTACGGCGAAGACGTAGCCGACAATGTCGTCAGCTCCGGCGGATTTCTCCATCGATGCGAGGAACGCCTTGCGGGCTGTTTCGAGTCGCTCGTTTTCGAGCGAAAGCTGGAGGCTCGATACCGAGGCAGACGCGGCGACGGGCGCGCCGAGGTTCTCGGTCAGCTTGCGCTGCGCCTTGGAGACACTCGACCACACTTCCGACTGGCGCGAACCGGTGTCGCTGCCGGCCTGTCGCTGAACGGCGTAGTTGGAATCGATGACGCGCGTGCGGGGCGTATTGGCCGTCATGGTGGTGCCAGGTTCCGCAGGGCTCGCGGCCACGTATGGCTTCGCCGGCGCCAGCATCGCAAGTTTGGCATCGCGCGAGGGCAGCGCCTTCTCCGCGCTTGCGAAACGATTGACGTCCTCCTTGCCGCGCGCAGACCAACGGCCCTGCTCGACGCAATAGGCAGCAATGTCCAGGCGGCCGGAGCGGGCCGGCACCAGCATGCTGATGGTCAACACGCGATCTTGCTGGCCGCCCTTCACGATATCGCCGGCCTGGACGAAGACTTCTTCGGCACCGGCATTCTCGATCGAAAGCATGTTGACGCTACCGGTCTCGTGGACAACGACCTTCCCGCCGGCCATCGCCTCCTTCAGCGTCAGCGGCACAGGGCCGGAAGCGGACTTTCCGTGAATGAAATACACAGCGAGGTTCTCGTGCACGACCGGGCCGGAAATCCGCGTCGCGTCGTCGGACAGGGCCTGGCCCGAAAGCAGAGCCGCGAAGGGCGCCGCAACGGCCGCTAGAAGCGCAATAGGCTGCCAATTATGGGGGTGCCACGGCATGGGACGTCTCCTCGAAACATCAGTTTAAAACCGTGCATGAGGATGACGCCGTATTGCGGCCCTGTTTCGCTGCCAGCGCGGATTTTCGGTGTCGGATATGAGGCGGAGCGTGGCCGAAATATGCGTGGCCGGAGCACAGCGGAACCTCAGCTCTGCTGGGCCACGAAGGTCCAGACGCCCACTCCCAGCTCGGCCGGAAATGGCACGGATAGTCCGCCGCCGGCCAATTGCGGCGCGAAACCGCCCGCTTCGAGACAGCGCTTCGCACCATCGAGCGAGGCGACCTCGATCACGCACTGTCCCATGAAGGGGAGCGACGGTACCTCGATCGCGGGCCAGCGCTCTTTCCATTCCCGCACTTCGACGACCTCGATCATTCCGCGATCCAGCGCAATCCGGCAGGCGCCGTCGACCATATCCGTGGGCCGGCCCGTGAAGCGGGAGAACCGCGACGTGGCCTCCTCGATGTCGGCAACCACAATCGCCAGGGAGCGAAGGCACTGCGCTCCATTGGGATGATCGAGCCAGCGCGGCTGCCACACCGTCTGCTCGGTTAGATGGCGCAGCACCTGCACGCGGCCTTCGGGCATGACACCGGGCCCAACACGGACGACCTCGAACGCGGCGATGCCCGGGCCTTCGGCGGTCTCGACGGGGCGCTGCATGGCGACCACCGGCTGCACCGGGAACCCGGCGGCTTCCAACCGCTGGTGGCTCGCGGCTGCATCGGCAATCGCGAACGCGACGAGGTGAAGGCCCGTGTAGCGCGCGCGCGCTCGATCGAACTCGGCGCCAAGCGGCGTATCCGCCGTCTTGAATAGCATCTCGAGATAGCCGCCGCGCAACATCGCGCAGACGTTGCCGGTACCGGTTAACCGCGGCGGGCCGCCGGCGGGATCCGGATTGACCTGTACCGACTTCGGCGTGGGTGTGAAGCCGGCACGCGCAAGAGCGTGCGTTGCTGCGTCCGGACCGGCAACGAAGTGGCCGACGTGATCCAGATAGATCTCACGACCGGATGGCAACTGGTCAATGGCTCGCCTAGGCGCCGGCGGTGCTTGCATTTCAGTCTCACTCCCTCAGCCGTCGAAATGTAGCGGCATAAGCCGCTCACGCGGGACTTTCCACGTGGTCCACAGTGGAACATGGAACATTTCAAGCCAAGGCAAAGCGTCTGTTGGGCACCCGGCCCCCACAATGCGGTGTCAGCCTGACGCTTCGAGTTGCAGCAGCAGGCTCGACTCGAACCGATCGAGTGCCCATGCCCCGCCTCATCCTTTGGTCTACGGGCTCCTGAAGGCTTACCCCAGCGCTTGTTCGAATCTTCGTGGCATCTCCGCAGGTTCGTTTGTGCACTGCGTCATCCTGCGCGGCCAAATGATCCGAAGGTGTTGATCCGTATCAATGAGCGAACTCGGCGCGGAATCCACGCTGTTCGCATCTGTTCCGATCACTGCGAGCCCCTGCTCGCATAGGGGGAAGGTACGCATGGGCAAATCAGCGGACACAACGGAGGAGTGGCATGCGCTAACCGATGCGCTGGCCGTCGGAGCCGCAGTTCTATTCGCGGTCGTTGGGCTGACATGGGCGTTCGCCGGCATCGACGACGGCATCAGGTTTCACGGAGCGGTGCTCGCTGCCGCCGCTGTGATCGGTGCGATCTATATCCTGATGAATATGGGGCAGACGCACGATCGAAGCGTCTACTTCGACGGGCCAATCAAATTCGCGACCATCGCGTCCCTATTCTGGGGTGTCGCTGGGTTTCTGATCGGCGACGTGCTCGCCTGGCATCTAGCCGTGCCAGCGCTCAACTTCGATCTGCCGTGGATCAGTTTCGGACGACTTCGACCACTGCACACATCCGCCGTCATCTTTGCATTCGGCGGAAACGTTCTGCTGGCGACGTCATTCTTCGTCGTGCAGCGTACCTGTCACGCGCGACTTGCCGGCCGGTGGTCGCCCTGGTTCGTCGTGTGGGGCTACAACGCCTTCATCGTCATTGCAGGCACGGGCTATCTGCTGGGCATCACGCAGGGCAAGGAGTACGCGGAACCCGAGTGGTACGCCGACTTGTTCCTGACGATCGTGTGGGTGACGTATCTGCTCATTTTCCTGGGCACGCTCGCGCGTCGCAAGGAGCCACACATCTATGTAGCGAACTGGTTCTACCTTGCTTTCATCCTAACCGTCGCGATGCTGCATCTCGTGAACAACGCGGCGCTGCCCGTCAGCTTCCTGGGCTCGCAGAGCTACATCCTCTATGCGGGTGTGCAGGATGCGATGACGCAATGGTGGTACGGCCATAACGCAGTCGGCTTCTTCCTGACCGCCGGCTTCCTCGGCATCATGTACTACTTCGTGCCGAAGCGCGTCGAACGGCCGGTCTACTCCTACCGTCTGTCGATCGTCCACTTCTGGACGCTGATCTTCCTCTACATCTGGGCAGGTCCGCACCATCTGCACTACACGGCGCTGCCGGACTGGGCGCAAACCCTCGGCATGACGTTTTCGATCATGCTGTGGATGCCCTCCTGGGGCGGCATGATCAACGGCCTGATGACGCTCTCGGGCGCATGGGACCGCCTCAGAACCGACGCTGTCGTTCGTCTGCTCGTCGTCTCGGTCGCGTTCTACGGAATGTCGACGTTCGAAGGCCCGATGATGTCCATCAAGGCCGTCAACTCGCTATCGCACTACACCGACTGGACCATCGGACACGTGCACTCCGGCGCGCTCGGCTGGGTCGCCATGGTTTCGTTCGGCGCGATCTATTGCCTCGTTCCCTGGCTTTGGAAACGTCCAGGCCTCTACTCGATGCGTCTCGTCGAATGGCACTTCTGGGTCGCAACGATAGGTATCCTTCTCTACATCACGGCGATGTGGGTGTCGGGCATCACGCAGGGCCTGATGTGGCGTGCCTACGACAGACTCGGCTTCCTCCAATACTCGTTCATCGAGACCGTCGAAGCCATGAAACCCTACTACGTGATCCGTGCCATCGGCGGGCTTTTGTTCCTCGCGGGCTCGCTGATCATGGTGTGGAACATCTGGCGCACGATCCGCGGCGACGCACCTGTCGATATCCGCGATCAGCCCAGGATTGCCGCCGCGCCCGAACTGCGCGCCGCTGCCGAGTGATGGGGAGACACTTCAGTGAATCATGAACCCTTCGAGAAGAATTCTCTGATCCTCCTGATCGGTATCCTGATCATGGTTTCGATCGGCGGCATCGTGCAGATCGCTCCGCTTTACTGGATCGACAGCACCATCGAAAAGGTGAAGGGCATGCGGCCCTACACCCCGCTCGAGCAAGCTGGGCGGGACATCTACATCCGCGAAGGCTGCTATGGCTGCCATAGCCAGATGATCCGGACGTTGCGCGATGAAGTCGAGCGTTACGGCCATTACAGTCTCGCCGCCGAGAGCATGTACGATCATCCGTTCCAGTGGGGTTCCAAGCGAACCGGTCCGGATCTCGCTCGAGTCGGGGGCAAGTATTCCGACCAATGGCAAGCCGATCACATGATCAATCCGCGCTCGGTCGTGCCCGAGAGCATCATGCCGGGATACCCCTGGCTCGCCAAGACGCCTGCCAACATCGAAGGGACGGAGGTTCGCCTCAAGACCCTGCGCGCGGTCGGTGTTCCCTACACCGACGAGATGGTGAAGACGGCTCGGGCCGACTTCGCAGCTCAAGCCGCTCCGGAAAGCCGGGCGGCCCGCGATCTCGCGCGGCGCTATCCGAAGGCGAAGACCGTCAAGGTCGATGGCAAGCAGATCGAAGGTACAACGGAGCTCGAGGCACTCATCGCCTATCTCCAGGTGCTCGGTACGCTCGTCGACTTCGCGACGTTCGACGCCAGCGGCCCCAATCTGAGGTGATCCCATGAGCTACGACACAGTCGCAACGTGGAGCCAGGTCACCTCGCTCCTCATGTTCATCGCGATGTCCGCCGGCGTGCTGATCTATGCGATGTGGCCGCAGAACAAAGCGCGGTTCGAAGAAGCCCAACGCCGGGCCCTCGACCTCGATAGCCGTGAGGCGGGGAGCACAGATCATGAGTGAAAAGAAGAACCGCGAGATCGATGCCTTCACCGGCGTCGAAACCACGGGCCATGAGTGGGATGGCATCAAGGAGCTGAACAAGCCCCTGCCGCGCTGGTGGATCTGGACGTTCTACGCCTGCATCGTCTGGTCGATCGGGTACTGGGTCGTCTATCCAGCCTGGCCGACACCGGACGGCTACACCAAGGGCCTATGGAACTACAGCCAGCGTGCCGTCGTGACCGCAGAAGGTGAAGCTGCACGTGCGGCGCAAGGCGCACTGCGCAAGCAGATCGAGGCCACACCGCTGGGCGATATCCGCAAGAACCAGGATCTCCTGCGGTTTGCGATGGCAGCCGGCAACGCCGCCTTCCAGACCAACTGCTCGGCCTGCCACGGCCGCGGCGGACAGGGCTTCACCGGCTACCCCAACCTGAATGA
This sequence comes from Bradyrhizobiaceae bacterium, assembly GCA_947475855.1. Lineage (GTDB taxonomy): Bacteria > Pseudomonadota > Alphaproteobacteria > Rhizobiales > Hyphomicrobiaceae > CAMDPA01. Next base: position 2,286 of record CANJPN010000142.1, on the reverse strand, counting down.
CGACGACTGGTTGTGGGGCGGCAGCGTGGAGGAGATCCAGAAGACGATCCTCTACGGCGTGCGATCCGAGCACAAAGATACGCGGTCCAGTGCGATGCCGCGCTACGGCCTCGACAAGATCCTGACCGACAGTAACATCGATGACGTCTCCGAGTATGTGTTGTCGCTGTCCAAGCGCTCGACCGATCCCAAAGCCGTCGAAAGCGGCGCCAAGATCTTCGGGGAACAGTGCGCAAGCTGCCACGGTGCAGACGGCAAGGGCATCGTCGAGCAAGGCTCCGCCAACCTGACCGATGGAATCTGGCTTTACGGCAGCAGCAAGACCGCGATCATGGAAAGCATCCGGAACGGCCGCGGCGGACAGATGCCGTATTGGACCGGGCGGATCGATCCGATGACGATCAAAGCCCTGGCTGTTTACGTGCACAGCCTCGGCGGCGGAAAATAGAAACCACGCAGGAAAGGGCCGCATCATGTGTTGCTGCGGATGCCTTCTGGCCTTGACCGTCGAGACCCAGCGCGTGGCACCGGCCGCGCGCTCGGTTGCCGATGGGAACGAAGCCCACGGGAAGCCGCGCTTGGCCGGCGGCCACGGTCATTACCTCGCCCGACTGCTTGCATCCCTCTTCAACTGGCGATCCTCACGACCAGAACACTGCCGGACAAAGTCGCGGTCATGACCAAGGTCGATGCCTACATCATGCCCGAGGGCGGAAGCGCTTCGGCTAACGATGCAGCGCCTGGAATAGAGAGAAGTGACGCGAAGGCGATCAACAGCCGGGGCGAGCGCGATCTCTACGCCAAGCGGCAGTGGGTTTACCCGAAGCTTGCCCGCGGCAATTTCAGGAATCTTAAGTGGCTGATGATGGCGCTGACGCTCGGCGTCTACTACGTGCTGCCATGGCTGAGATGGAATCGCGGGCCGGACCTGCCCGATCAGGCCGTTCTGCTCGACATGGCCAACAACCGGTTCTTCTTCTTCTTCCTCGAGATCTGGCCGCAGGAATTCTACTACGTAACGGGCTTGCTGGTGCTGGCCGCGCTCGGTCTGTTCTTCGTGACGGCGCTCGCCGGCCGCGTCTGGTGCGGATACTCGTGCCCACAGACGGTGTGGACCGACCTGATGGTCACCATCGAAAGGTTCTGGCAGGGCGATCGCAATGATCGCATCCGGCTCGATGCGTCGCCTTGGACGGCCTCGAAAGTCTTCAAGAAGGTCGCGACGCACATTTCGTGGCTGCTGGTCGGCGCGCTGACCGGCGGTGCGCTGGTATTCTATTTCCGCGATGCACCGACGCTGGCTCGCGAACTTCTAACGGGAACCGCGCCTGCGATCGCCTATCTATTCCTCGGCATCTTCGCGGTGACGACCTACGTGCTCGGCGGCATCGCCCGCGAGCAGGTCTGCATCTACATGTGCCCTTGGCCACGCATCCAGGGCGCGATGATCGACCACGAGACGCTGCTCGTCTCGTATCAAGTGCAGCGCGGGGAACCACGAGGGCCGCACAAGAAAGGCCAGCCGTGGGATGGACGCGGCGACTGCATCGACTGCAAGGCGTGCGTCGCGGTTTGCCCGACAGGTATCGACATTCGCGACGGCTCGCAGCTCGAGTGTATCCAGTGCGCGCTGTGCATCGACGCCTGCAACGGCATCATGGACAAGATCGGCCGGCCGCGAGGTCTCGTCGCCTATTCGACGATCGCGCATCAGGAAGCCCTGGTCATCGGCGGTTCGAGCCCGCTCAAGCTGATCAGGACGCGCACAGTCCTCTATCTCATGCTCGGCTGCCTCGTCGCCGCGATCATGCTCGCCGCGTACACGCGCCGTTCGGAACTCGAGATCAACGTGCTGCACGACCGCAGTCCGCCCTATGTGCGACTCAGTGATGGCAGCGTGCGCAATGCCTACACCGTCAAGATCCTCAACAAGGTGCACGAGCCTCGAACCTTCTTGATGACCGTCAATGGCGTCGACGGCGCAAAGATCGAGATTATCGGCGTGGAGCGGGGGGGCAAGCCCGAGGTGACGGTAAGGACGGACGATTTGAGAGAGGTGCGGGTGCTCGTCACACTATCGCGCGACAACGCCGATGCATTGCCATCGACTTCCGTTCCGCTCGATCTGACGATCCACGATACGACTTCGAACAAAGCCACCGCGCGACGCACGAACTTTCAGCGGCCGTAAACGAGAGAGAGCTTCGATGAGCCCTACCGTATTGCCTGTCGCCAAGCAGGAACCGGGCCTCGGCGGCCGCCACGTTCTGGGCGGCTTCGTCGCCT
>CANJPN010000141.1 GCA_947475855.1 Bradyrhizobiaceae bacterium | reverse complement strand
GAAGATCCTCCGGCTCGTGAAGGTCGGTGCGGATTGCAGTGCTGACAGCCATGGCGCCCTCCGAATCATTGATCGGCTGGCGCTCCATGAATCACAGTTCGAGAACCAAGTGAATCCACCGAGTCACTTCATGTGCGGGACGGTATCAGCCGACTTCCGTCAGCAAAGAAAGTTGCGGACCGGCCGTGCCGCCATTGAGGTCCGTCAACTCGGTCGGATAGTCGCCGGTGAAGCAGTGATCGGAAAACTGCGGGGCCAGTGGATCCCGCTTTTCGATACCAAGGGCCCGATAGAGGCCTTCGACCGACAGGAAAGCGAGGCTGGTCGCTCCAATCTCGTCCCGCACCTGGTCAGGTGTCATCTGAGCGGAGATCAACTGTTTACGGTCTGGCGTATCGATACCGTAGTAGTCGCCGAACTTGATCTCTGGACAGGCGATGCGCATGTGCACTTCGCGTGCGCCTGCCTCGTACATCATCGCGACGATTTTCTTCGAGGTGGTTCCGCGCACAACGCTGTCATCGATCAACACGATGCTGCGACCGCGCACCACCGACTGATTGGCGGAGTGCTTCAGCTTGACGCCCAGCGCCCGGATTTTCTGCGATGGCTCGATGAAAGTCCGGCCGACGTAGTGATTGCGTATGATCCCGAGTTCGAAGGGGAGACCGGAAGCCTGCGAATAGCCGATTGCTGCCGGCACTCCGGAATCCGGTATCGGGATGACGACATCCGCATCGCACTTCATCTCTCGCGCGAGTTCAGCGCCCATCCGCTTTCGGATTTCGTATACGCTCCGGCCCGACATGATCGAATCCGGACGGGCAAAATAGATGTATTCGAAGATGCACGGCCGCGCAGGACGGATCGGAAAGGGGCGATGGCTCTCGAGCCCGCCATCCCTCGTGATCGTCACGACCTCGCCGTTCTCGACTTCACGGAGGAAGGTTGCGCCAACGATGTCCAGGGCACATGTTTCCGAAGCGAGCACATAGGCATCACCAAGGCGGCCGATGACCAGCGGCCGAATGCCTACCGGGTCCCGGGCGCCGATCAGCATGTCGTTGGTTAGGCACACGAGGGCATAGGACCCCTCGAGCTGCCGCAGCGCCTCGACGAGCCGCTCGACGATCCGCCGTTTCTGGGACCGCGAGATCAGATGAAGGACGACTTCGGTGTCGGTCGTCGACTGGAATATTGCTCCATCCTTGACGAGCGACGACCGCAGGGTCTTCGCATTGGTCAGGTTCCCGTTGTGCGCGACCGCGAAACCGCCGGTGCCGAGATCTGCGAACAGCGGCTGGGCGTTGCGCAGGATGGTTTCGCCCGTCGTCGAATAGCGCACGTGGCCGACAGAGATCGACCCCTTGAGGCGGCCCAGCACATCCGGTTTGTTGAAGTTGTCGCCGACGAGGCCGAGACGCCGCTCTGTATGGAACTGTTGGCCGTCGTAGGTGACGATGCCCGCTGCTTCCTGACCACGATGCTGAAGGGCGTGAAGCCCCAGCGCCGTGAAGGCGGCGGCTTCCGGATGGCCAAGGATGCCAAACACGCCGCACTCCTCGTGCAGCCGATCGTCCTCGGTGTCTTGGTGTAGGCTTCCACGGGTCTCGACGTGATCAGTCAGCCCCGCACCGCTGTTGCTGCCCCATGACCAGTCCTCACGCAGCACATTCGCTACGCCCGAGCCGTCCTCAGACATGCCAGTCTCCCGCAGCCGCGCTAGCGATCAGGAAATGAAACGAACCGCGCCCAGCTACTATCCGGGTCGGTTACACACCACCAGTCGACAGTGTGACACTTAAACGAACCTCGATCCTATTCAACCGCCAATCGGTAGATAGTCCAAAGGTTTCGTTGCTGCTCGCGCAAAAATGATCAGCGCCGATGCATGCCTGCACCGACGCCGAAATGCTCGTCGGATGAGTATAAGGTTCAGCCCGATCGCTGGTCGGGCGGCGCTTTGTTCAAGTAGCGGTCGTAAAGATACTGCAGCGGGGGCTCCAGCGCCTTGCCCGCGCTGATCAGCAACGGCCGCGACTTCGCCTGCGTCACGACCTGATGCTGCTCCTTTTCAGGGAAGAACTTGTGATAGAGCAGGAACACCACGAGGACGATCGCGAACCCACGGCCAACGCCGAACGCAAATCCGCCCAGCCGGTCGATCAGACCGATCCTGCTTTCAAGAATGGCGTCGGAGATTCGCGACGTCAAAAGGTGCACGACCAGCAGCACCACCACGAAAACGAGGCCTCCGAGACCGATCTGCACGATCAGCTTCTGGTTGCCGATCATCTGCTGCCCGCCGGAAATTTGTTGTGCGATATCTTCTGCGAGCTTGCCCTGGAAAAGGCCGACGTAGGCTGCCGCGCCGGCCGCTGCGATCCAGGACAGAATCGAGAGAACTTCGCGCGACAAGCCCCGGTACATCGCCAGGATGCCCGAGATGAAGCAGATCGCGAACAGTACGATGTCGAGATAAGTCAACGGCCCGAGCATGGCGGGTCAGTCCTTGCCTGTTGCATCGCCGCACTCGATCGCCGAATTGGGACCGGGCACGGCATGACGTCGGAACTCGCTCTCACGCACCGCACAACGGGCTGCGCAACCTCGCGCCGGCATCATCAATTATCCTTAACGCCCCGTCCAGGTCTTCCCTGGCACGCACCCATACGCTCCGCAAGCTCCCTCAAATGACTTATCCTGCGGATTTCGATACCGAGTGACTTTGTTTCGATCTCACCTGCTGCCGGGACGACGGCCCGCTTGAAGCCGAGTTTCTGTGCTTCCTTGAGCCGAGTCGCCATGTGCGCCGTAGGCCTCACCGCGCCCGAGAGGCTTATTTCGCCGAAGTAGATTTCGTCATTCGGCAGGGCAACATTCGAAAGTGACGACAGCAGGGCGGCTCCTGCGGCAAGATCTGCTGCAGGCTCGGTAATGCGCAAGCCGCCGGCGATATTGAGATAGACGTCCGCCTGCCCGAAGCTGACGCCGCACCGCGCATCCAGCACGGCGAGCAGCATCGACAGCCGGCTCGAATCCCAGCCGACCACGGCTCGCCTGGGCGTGCCCAAAGACGAGGGCGCGACAAGGGCTTGCATCTCGACGAGCAGGGGCCGGGTGCCCTCGATGCCGGCGAAAACGGCCGCACCTGGGGCCTTGCTGTCCCGATCACCGAGAAACAGCTCGGAGGGGTTGGTGACTTCGGCCAGCCCGTTCTGGCCCATTTCGAAAACACCGATTTCATCGGTTGGACCGAATCTGTTTTTCACCGCCCGGAGGATCCGGAAAGTATGTCCTTGGTCTCCTTCGAAGTAGAGCACCGTGTCGACCATGTGCTCGATCACCTTGGGTCCGGCAATCTGCCCATCCTTCGTCACATGTCCGACGAGAAGAAGCGCGCTACCTGCGAGTTTGGCATACCGGATGAGGGACTGCGTCGCCGCGCGCACCTGGGATACTGTGCCAGGCGCAGAGTCCAACGCATCCGCCCATAGCGTCTGGATCGAATCGATCACGATCAAATCGGGCGCCGGGCCGTCTGCCAATGTCGCCAGAATATCCGCCAGGTTGGTCTCCGCGGCGAAACCTACCTTGGCGTCCGCCAGCCCCAGCCGCTCGGCCCTGAGCCGGACCTGGGCTGCCGCTTCCTCGCCGGAGAAATACACCGCCGTGCCGTTGCGGCGCGCGATTTCCGCCGACAATTGCAGCAGCAGCGTCGACTTGCCGATGCCGGGCTCGCCACCGATCAGCAGCGCCGATCCGGGTACAATACCGCCGCCTGTCACCCGATCGAGTTCTGACAGGCCCGTCGAGAGCCTGGGCGATTCCTCGTTATCGCCTTTGAGGCCCTCGAGGGGGATCACCCGGCCTTTCGAACCTTTCCCCAGGCCCGACCCAGGCGGGGGCGCATTGCTCGCTTCCTCGACGATCGTGTTCCACTCGCCGCAACTCGTGCACTTGCCCGACCACTTCGTCGAAACGCCGCCGCAGTTCTGGCAGACGAAGGAATTGCGTGCTGCTTTTGCCATCTCGTGAGCCTCAGCGTCGAAACAAGGGTGCGCCACGCCAGGAAATTGCGATTCGTTCCGGCAAGCGTGCCCTTACAGAAGGCTGGCGGCAAGGTTGATGGCCAATGCAACCACAGCCGTGTTGAACACGAACGACAGGATCGCTTGCAGCGTCACGAGGCGCCGCACCGCCCTCGACGAGATCGTGACGTCGGACGTCTGCGAGGCCGCGCCGATCGAGGTCGTGAAGTAGAAGAAGTCCCAGTAGTCGGGCTCGCCGCCGCCGGGAAATTCGATGCCCTTTCCCTTTTCGTTCGCGGAACCGTCGTCGTCCGCGCCGCCGCGGTAGTAGTCGTGGGCATAGTGCAGCGTGAACACGATCTGCAGCACGAGCCACGACGACAGGATCGCCACGCCCGAAAGCGCCAGAAATCCCCCCTTGACCATGCCCTCGACAGCGCGGGCCTCTCCGATCAAACCGACGACCGACCAGAAGCTCAACAGTGCGGCCACAATTACGATCACGAAGAACGTGAAGCGCGTCTCGTCCTCGGCTGCGGCGAGCTTCCGGATGTCGTCGCTGTCGTGGCTCGCGAAGATCCACAGCGCCAACGCCACGTAGACGATCGCGCCGGCATCCCAGGCCATCACGGCCCTCGCACTCTTCGGCAGACTATCGGGCGCCAGCCATAGCGTCACGGCCGCCACCGCGATTGCGATGTAGAGCTTCGGCCTGCTCCACAATCCCCGCACCAGGGCGACGGGGTGGACCGATCTTCCGACACGGCTCAGAGCAGTACTTTGGCTACCATCCTGGCCACCATTCTGGCCGCGCCGTGGAGTTCCGTCGCGCTGCACGATTTCAAACCTCGAAACGGTATGCGTTTGGCGGTGTTACGGCATCTAGCAGATAGAACTGCGGCTGCGGCAGGCAGGATGCAAGTCACCCCTTCCACCGCACGCATTAGGAGGGCTTAAGCCCTTCTCCGGTTAGCGTGACACTGGAATTGCGGGGCTGCTTGGAGGTCTGGCGATGTCATTGCGAATTTCCCAGTATGTGGTCCTCGCTGCCCTGTGCGCCGCCATCATTGCCGAAACGGCCCTCTTTGGTCCGATGCTTCCCATGAGAATCGCCACTCATTTCGACGGCAGCGGCCTGCCCAATGGATGGATGAGCGGCACTGCCTTCGTCCGTGAGATCACGATCATCGCTGTTATTGCCGTCGCCGGTTTCCTTGCAGCCGGGCTGATTCCTAAAATTCCCGCGCGATGGATCAACATTCCGTCACGCGATTATTGGCTCGCTCCGGAACGACAAGCCGCAGCGCTGGGCTTCGTCCGCGACTGGGTTCGTGGCTTCTTGTTGTTTACCATCGCGCTGCTCGCAGGAGTCCATGGTCTTGTCCTGCAAGCGAACCTGATCGATCCCCCGCAACTCGGCTCCACCGTTTTCTGGATCCTTGGCGCGTACGGCATTGCAACGCTCGCGATGCTCGCGGCGATCATCTGGCGGTTCAGCCTCAAGAAGACTTAGCCGACGTAGACCCTGTGCACGCGCCGGGAGAGCCGCGACAGCAGTTCGTACCCGATCGTGCCTGCCATATCCGTCAGGTCGTCGACAGTAACGCGATCGCCCATCACCTCGACCCACGCGCCGCGATGGGCGATCTCCGGCGGGACGCCTGTTACGTCGACCGTAATCAGGTCCATCGAAACCCGCCCGACGACGGGCACGGGATAGTCGCTGATATATCCGACCGGCCCGGGCTTGCCCGTAGGTCCACTCAAAGCGCGCAGGAAACCATCGGCATAGCCGCACGCGAGCGTTGCGATTCGGGCGGGTTGATCGACCCGCCAGATCGCGCCATAGCCGACGGTCTCACCCGGCGGCACTTGCCGCACCTGCAGAATACGCGCTGACAGATTGACCACCGGACGCATGGGATTGGGACGGCCTTCTAATGCACGGCCTCCGTACAGCGCGATCCCCGGACGGACGAGGTCGTAGTGGAACTCCGCTCCCAGGAACACGCCGCCTGAATTCGCGAGGCTCGCCTTCGTTTTTGGAAGTTGCGCTCGCAAACGGTCGAACGCCAATCGTTGGGCCTCGTTCTTGGGGCTAGCCGGATCATCAGCGCAGGCAAGATGGCTGAGAACAAGAGCGAGCCGGAAATCGCGCATAAGGTCAGGCGCCTTGGCCAACGCCATGACCTCGCTCTCCGGCATGCCCAGCCTGTTGATGCCGGTGTCGACATGAAGGGCTGCGGGCAAGCGACGGTGCCGTGCGCGACAGTAGGTACTCCATTCACGAACCTCGTCGAGGCTCGAAAGCACCGGCCTCAGATCGAACCCTGCGTAATAGTCCTCGGCACCGGGCAAGAGCCCGTCGAGCACGTAGATAGCAGCCCCGGGCTGCACGTGCCGAATGCGCCGGCCTTCCTCCAGCGTTGCCGCGAAGAACGTCCGGCATCCCTCCGCCGTCAGTGCCCGGGCGACTTCTTCCAGCCCAAGGCCGTAGGCATCGGCCTTGATAACGGCGGCACATTCCGCCGTGCCGGTTTCCGCGTTGAGCCGTGCCCAATTCGCCCTGAGCGCCGAGAGATCGATGCGCAGCACAGCGCGAGCATCCGGCGGGACCACTGGATCGGCCGTGCCGGATTGCAAAGGATGCTTCGCCACGCTCATTCCTGCACGCTCATTCCGGAAGTCTCGCCCAAACGCGCCACCCGATCCGCAGCGACCGTCGATGTATCGAGATGACTACATCATCCCTTCTACAACTCAAACCGCTACTCGCCGCCGCCACCTTCATGGCTGTAGTTGGCGTGCGTCGCCGCAAGATTGCCGAACCGTGTGAACTGGCTCTCGAATGACAGCTTGACCGTCCCGACGGGGCCATGGCGCTGCTTGCCGACGATTACCTCGGCAGTACCGACGCAGCGCTCCATGTTGGCCTGCCATTCCGCGAACTTCTCGCTGCCCTCGGGCGGCTTGGCGCGCTCGACATAGTACTCTTCGCGGAACACGAACATCACGACGTCAGCGTCCTGCTCGATCGAGCCGGACTCACGGAGATCGGAAAGCTGCGGCCGTTTGTCCTCGCGCTGTTCGACGGCACGACTGAGCTGCGACAGTGCGATGATCGGCACCTCGAGTTCCTTGGCGAGAGCCTTCAGACCCGTTGTTATTTCGGTGATTTCCTGGACGCGGCTGGCCGAAGCATTCTTCGACGACCCAGACAGTAGCTGAAGGTAATCGACGACCAGGAGGTCGAGGCCGTGCTGCCGCTTCAACTTCCGGGACCGGGCGGCAAGCTGGGCGATCGTGATGCCGCCGGTCTGGTCGATGAACAGAGGAGAGACGGACATCCGCTGGCTGACCTCCACGAGGCGGCGAAACTCCTCTTCGTTGATCATGCCGCGGCGTATCTTCTGTGACGCGATCTCGGCCTGCTCGGAGAGCACGCGGCTGGCAAGCTGCTCGGCCGACATTTCGAGCGAGAAGAACCCGACCTTGCCCCCGTTCAGCACCTTCGTGGTACCGTCCGAGAGCTTCTCTTCCTGGTAGGCCTTGGCGATGTTCCACGCGATATTCGTGGCAAGCGCGGTCTTGCCCATCGACGGTCGGCCGGCGAGGACGATCAAGTCGGATCGCTGTAGACCGCCCATCTGCCGGTCAAGATCGACCAAGCCCGTCGAGATGCCGGATAAACCGCCATCTCGCTCATAGGCAGCGCCGGCCATTTCGACCGACTGGAGCAGGGCCTCGCTGAACGTAACGAAGCCCTTGCCGTACTTTCCGTTTTCAGCCAGCGCATACAGCCGGCCCTCGGCCTCCTGGATCTGTTTTTCAGGCGAGGAGTCGACCGGGGAATCGAACGCGGCATTGACGACATCTTCGCCAACCGTGATCAACTGCCGGCGCACCGACAGATCGTAGATCGTGCGGCCGTAGTCGGCGCAATTGATGATCGTCGTCGCGTTGACCGCGAGGCGCCCGAGATACTGCGGCACCGTCAGGTTCGGTTCGATCGCTTCCGCGTTCTCGAAGAACGTCCTGAGCGTGATCGGCGTGGCCTGCTTGCCCAGATGAATGAGCTGCCCGATCGTCTCGTAGATCTGGCCGTGCAGGGGGTCATAGTAATGCTCGGGCTTCAGGAAGCCTGATACGCGGTCGAGCGCCTCGTTGTTGACCAGGATGGCGCCGAGCAGGGCCTGCTCGGCGTCGATATTGTGGGGGGGCTGCCGAAAGGGAATCGGCTGCTCGGAGCTCGCTTGAGCGCGGAGCTGATCGGAAAGGCTAGGTGCTGCTTGTGTCATGGTCGGACGGATAACCGATTCGGACCCATCGTCCTCGGGCGAGGTCAACCCCCTGGGTAGCAGTCCCCGTAGTCCACAACCCCAACCGATTCTGCTTGCAGTGGGGGAATCACCAAGTCGCACTCCCCACTCGAGAACCGCAGGCCGGCCCTATGGGCTTTTGACATTTTCGTGATTGAACACAGTGTGCAGCAAGAGTGCTCTTACACCTTGACGTTCCAGCGTGCTAAGGAGCAGTCGACCGCCGTGCGGCGGATTGGGGCCCGGGCCGCTATTGGAACCGGCAGGTATCAAAGGGGAAACGCAATGAAGCTCAAGAGTGTTCTTTTAGGTTGCGCCATCATGGCAACCGGTGGCTTGGCCATCACGGCAGTCGTGCAGGCTCAGACGCCGTCGAAGGCGTCGTTCTTCGTCACCAGCGTCGGCAAGGGTAAGGGCGCAGATCTTGGCGGCCTCGAAGGCGCCGACGCCCACTGTGCAGCCCTCGCCAAGGCCGCCGGCATGGTTCGCAGCAACTGGCGCGCCTATCTCAGCGCAACCGCCACGAAGGATAAGGACGGCAAGGACGTCCCCGGCGTCAATGCTCGCGATCGCATCGGCAATGGTCCGTGGCTGAATACCAAGGGCGTCGTGGTAGCACGCAACGTTGCAGACCTTCACTCCGAGCGCGCCAAGATCACGCAGGAGACGGCTTTGACTGAAAAGGGCGAGCGCGTTCCCGGCCGCGTCGAAGCAACCGCCAAGACTGCTCCGAACCAGCACGATATCCTGACCGGCTCTGACCCGGCCGGCATGTACTCGACCGCTGGCGGTGACACCACCTGCGGCAACTGGACGAAGAGCGGCGAAGGTTCAGCTATCGTCGGTCATCACGACCGCGTCGGCCTCAATGACTTCCGTCACATGAAGTCATGGAACTCCGCGCACGGCTCGCGCGGCTGCAGCCAGGACAACCTGAAGTCTTCCGGTGGCGCCGGCCAGTTCTTCTGCTTCTCCTCGAAGTAAGGTCTGTTAATTAAGGTCCGGCCAGCGCAGCGAATTGCGCTTCGCTGGTGGGCTTACCTTGGTTGAAACGACATGCAACTTGACTGCGACGGGGGGCCTTGTGTGCCCCCCGTCGTCGTTTAAGGGTATCGGGCATCCATCAGGACACAATTCGTCAGCGTCACATGTCAAATCCGCTACAGCCGGCCCAGCACCGCACAGCAGCGCCCGCGTCGCGAAGGTTGGAGCTGATCGCGATCCCGGGTCTTCCGGAATTCGAGCCCGGCGATGACTTCTCCGCCGTGGTGCTCACAGCACTTCGAAACGCTGCCATTGCTCTGCATGCGAAAGACGTCATCGTCATCGCGCAGAAGGTCGTGTCGAAATGCGAAGGCGCGTATGTGTTCCTCGACGAGGTCACACCCGGTCCGCGTGCTTTGGAATTGGCCGCCGCCACCGGGAAGGACCCCCGCCTCGTGGAAGCAATATTGTCAGAGACCTCGGAGGTATTGCGGGCTCGCGAGGGCGTGATCGTCGTTGCAAATCGTGCGGGCCACGTTATGGCCAACGCCGGCGTGGATGCCTCCAACATACCTCCGACAGGACCGCAACGCGTCCTCAAACTACCCGCTGACGCTGATCTTTCCGCCCGCCATATCAGAGCCGCGCTCGAGGCTGCCACGGGTTTGCGTCTCAGCGTCGTCATCAACGACAGTTGGGGGCGGGCTTGGCGCAACGGAACGGTTGGCCATGCAGTCGGTGTATCGGGCATTCCCGCCCTCTGGGATCGTCGAGGCGAGCAGGATATGTATGGCCGTGAATTGCGCGTCACTCAAATCGGGTATGCCGACGAGATCGCGGCCGCAGCTTCACTGGTAATGGGCGCCGCCGGCGAACGTCAGCCCGTCGTCATCGTCCGTGGCCTGGAGCCGCCCTGTGGGGATGGCAGCGCTTGCGATCTCATCCGCGACAAATCCCGTGATCTATTCAGGTGACGAGGACCTTGCTCCCATGATCGTCGTATTGGCAGGCGGCGTCGGAGGCGCTCGATTGGCGCGCGGTATTCAGCGCGTCATCCCCGCCGGCGAACTCACCGTCATCGTCAATACGGCTGACGATTTCGAACATCTGGGCCTCGCCGTTTCGCCTGACCTGGACACTGTAATGTACACTCTCGCAGGCCTGGAGAACCCAAGCCAGGGCTGGGGGCTCGCCGGAGAAACGTGGTCGTTCATGGCCGCGATGGATAAAATCGGCGGCGAAACATGGTTCCGCCTGGGTGATCGCGATCTGGCCACCCACGTCGAGCGAACAAGAAGATTGGCGGCAGGCTCGACCCTTGCTGATGTCACTGCCCGTTTTTGTGCCGCGCTGAATATATCTGCGCATCTGCTCCCGATGACGAACGATCGGGTGAGAACCTTGGTCCACTCGGATGACGGCATACTCGCCTTCCAGGACTATTTCGTCCGGCTTCAATGTGAACCTCGCATCCGCAGTCTCGACTTCGAAGGTGCCGTATCGGCGTCGGCCTGCCCAGCCGCACTCGCCGCCTTGCGCGCTCCATCTCTCGAAGCCATCGTGCTCGCGCCCTCGAATCCCTTCGTCAGCGTTGCGCCGATCTTTGCCGTCGCGGAACTTGGAATCGGCATCACCCGCCGCACAGTGCCGCTCGTCGCCGTGTGTCCGATCATCGGAGGCAAAGCCGTGAAGGGCCCTGCCGCAAAAATGATGGCCGAACTTGGCCATGAAGTTTCCGCGCTGGGTATCGCGAGACATTATAGGGGAATCATCGACGGCCTGGTCATCGACAACACCGACGGCGACGCGGCCCAGCCAATCCGGGAACTCGGCATGGCAGTTCATGTCACCGATACGATCATGAGCGACGACGAAGGCCGGCGGCGTCTAGCAGCCGCCACCCTCGGCTTCGCACGCACCCTTCGCTCGAACGCCCCCTGGCGTGACCGCCCACCGGTCGTTTAGTCTCAAAAGCCAGCTTCTCTCCAGCCGACCGAATGGAACCTCCCGATGAACGATAGCTCCCCTGAAAGTCAGATCGCGGCTATCGAGAACCAAGCCGAGCGACTGACAACGGCGAGCGGCGACGGCACGATGGTTTGGCGGCGCTGGGCCGCAAAAGAGCCCGCAAGTGCCCGCCCCGTCATATTCCTTCACGGTGGCTCGGGTTCATGGCGTCACTGGATCCGGAACATCGAGCCCCTGCGCCGCGACCGGGATGTGTGGGCACCCGATCTGCCGGGGTTCGCAGAGTCTGCAGCACCTCCTGCGCCCGTCAATTTCGCAGCAGTCGCCAAGGTGGTCACTGCCGGTATCCACAAGGTGATGCCGGCTGGTCAACCCCTCGACCTCGTCGGCTTCTCGTTCGGCTCCCACACCATTCAATACGTGGCAGCCGAACTCGGCACGCGTATCGGCACCGCCGTGCTCGTCACCGCTCAAATGCTCGGGCCGATGCTCGCCCAACCCAATCAGTTGCTGGAGCGCTGGCGGGACATTACGGACGAGGCGGAGCGCGTGCGCATCCTCAAACGTAATCTGGGGTCGCTGATGCTCGCTCACGAAGCCACGATGGATCCGCTTGCGCTTCACATCTATGCAACCGATGTCGTGCGCGCACGAATACGCCCCGCTAAATTCATCAACGACCGCGATTTCACGATGATCGAGCGGCTGCCCTGCAAGGTTGCGGGTATCGCGGGGGACCTAGACCCGCTCGGTGTTCCATCCCCGGCGGCACAAGGTGAAGCGTTGTTGAAGGCTCGTCCGGATGCCCGCTTCAGGCTCATTCGTAATGCCGGACACTGGGTCTCCTACGAAGCACCCGGAGAATTCAACTCGACCTTGCGTGAGCTTCTAGATACCCCGCAGCGCTGATCGGGAGCCGCCCCACCCATGACCACCTTCGTCGTTGCGCACGGCGCTTGGTCCTCGTCGTGGGCCTGGAAGAAGATGCGCCCACTGATGCGTTCGGCCGGGCATGAGTTCTTCGTTCCTGCATACACCGGGTTGGGTGAACGGGCGCATGCTGCCAGCCCCGCCGTATCGCTCG
>CANJPN010000140.1 GCA_947475855.1 Bradyrhizobiaceae bacterium | reverse complement strand
TGAGGAATCGCAAGCGTACCCTTGATATTGTTGGCGACCGCCTCGCAACACGAGTTGGAGAGATCATCGAGCGGCAGGATCAACACGTGATTGCGCACGCCGACCCGGCCATTCTCGCGCCGCCACCCCATGAATGTGAGGTTGGATTTGGACTTCTGAGCTTTTTTCGTGGCCATGGCGATTTCCGTGGTGTCGGACCCTCCGGGTCTGACACCGGAGCGGTACAGAAGTAATTTGGGATTGATCAGATCGAGACGATCGAAACTGCATGCATTGGCGCCAGACCCGATGGGGCCGGCACTGCATCACCAGCGCTTGGTCTTCATGTTGTGAACGTGGACGTGGTCGCCCTTCTTCGCATCCGCGATCATGCGGCCCACGTCTTCGCCGTACTTGATCACAGTGTCGCCCTTCTTGAGATCCGTGAGCGCGACTTTGTGGCCGATCGGGATGTCGTGGTTGGCTTTCGTCTTCGTCGTCGTATCGTTCTCGGTGATCACGCCGAGCATGTCAGTACCCGACTTGAGCCCTTCGATCACGATCACGCCCACATTGTCCTTGGGACTATGAACGAGAAATTGCGGTGCTGCCACCTCTGCCTCCCTCTGCTGAATCCAACTTCGCCTTCGGGCGCCACCATCCGCGCACATTGCACGAAACTACTGACGGCCACCTCGAGATCATGTAGTCTTATATAAGACTATAAAAGGGTCCACCGCTTGGCAATCCCGAAAAGAAGCCGTCCCAAAGGTATTGACGAAGGCCATGCCGTGGGCTTGCCGCTCTATGCCCGCGTTCGCGCCGTCCTGTGGGAGCGTATTCGCTCGGGCGTATGGCGGCCTGGTCAAATGATTCCGAGCGAGATGGATATTGGTCGCGAACTCGGCGTGAGCCAAGGCACCGTCCGCAAGGTACTCGACGGCCTCTCGCGCGAAAGTCTCGTCGTCCGCCGCCAGGGCAAGGGTACGTTCGTCGTGGAACACACGCCGGACGACGTGCTGTTCCGCTTCTTCCACATTTACGAGAACGACGGCGCACGCATTCATCCAGAAAGCATCTCGACCAAAGCCAAGGTCACCGAAGCAGACGCTGCCGAGAGAGCACGCCTCGGCCTCGTCAAAGGCGCTTACGTCATCCGTATCAACAGATTGCGCGTCCGCAACGACAAGCCGTTCGTTACCGAGAGCATCGTCCTGCCACGCGCACGCTTTCCAGGGCTCGCCGAGAAACCTGAAATCCCAAACACGCTCTACGACATATTCCAACGCGAATATGGCGTGCTCGTTGCACGCGCCGACGAGCACCTGACGCCCGTCGCCGCCGACAAGCGAACTGCAAAGGATCTGCGAATTCCCGAAGGTACGCCGCTCTTGGCGATTGATCGCCTCGCCTACTCTATCGACGACCGCCCGGTCGAATGGCGCATCAGCCTCGTCCACCTGGACCGCGCGCACTATCTCGCGCGGCTGCGCTGACCCCGCTTTCAACCCAAGAGATCGCGCAGATACGGAATGAGCGGCAGATCCGCGGGCGGCATCGGATAGTCGCGCAAGGTACTCGCGCGCACCCACTTGATCGTCTGGCCTTCGCGTGGGGAGACTTCGCCTTCCCACTTCGCACACAGAAACAAAGGCATCAGCAAGTGGAACTTTTCATACGCATGACTGGCGAACGTGAACGGCGCGAGACATTCGAGGCAGACCTCGATGCCGAGTTCCTCGCGCAATTCCCGGACCAGCGCCTGCTCGCACGTCTCCCCCGCCTCGACCTTGCCGCCGGGAAATTCCCACAGCCCCGCCATCGACTTCCCCGGTGGCCGCTGCGCGATCAGCACGCGACGGTCGACATCCGTTAGCGCGGCGGCCGCCACCAGCACCATCGGCTTGGACATCAGCCCTCCTTTGAGGTGTCAGACCCGGAGGGTCTGACACCATCCACATGCCATCAATTGCGCGAACCAATGCTGCGGTCGCAATATGCCGAGGCTTCGAAAGGTCACGACAGAGTGTCAGACCCGGAGGGTCTGACACTACTTCTACCGCAACTTCAGCGTCGTCAGCGCGACAAGCGACAATACCACCGAAATGATCCAGAAACGCACCACCACGGTCGCCTCCTGCCATCCCTTCTGCTCGAAATGATGGTGCAGTGGCGCCATTCGAAAAACACGCTTGCCGGTGAGCTTGAACGACGCGACCTGAATGATGACCGACATCGCCTCGAGCACGAACAGCCCCCCGGCGATCGCCAACTGAACCTCTTGTTTCGTCGCGATCGCGATCGCGCCCAGCGCGCCACCCAGCGCCAGTGAGCCGGTGTCGCCCATGAAAATCATCGCCGGCGGCGCATTGAACCACAAGAACCCCAGCCCGGCGCCAATCAGCGCGCCGCAGATGATCGTGAGCTCTCCCGTTCCGGGTAGATAGTTGAGCTGCAGATAACGCGTGAAGTCGACCCGGCCGACCACGTAGGCGAAGATGCCGAACGTCGCCGCCACGATCATGACGGGCACGATGGCGAGACCGTCGAGACCGTCCGTCAGGTTGACCGCATTGCCCGCACCCGCGATCACGATGATCCCGAACAGGATGAAGAACGGCCCCAGATCGATAAGCACGTTCTTGAAGAACGGTATCGTCACCGTGTCGGACAACGCCGGCGGCGCAAGCTGCATGAACACGTATGTTGCAATCGCCGCGACTGCAATCTCGAGTGCGAGCCGCATCCGGCCGGAGAAACCCGCAGCAGAACGCTTCGTCACCTTGAGGAAATCGTCGTAGAATCCGATGGCGCCGTAGGACAGCATCACGCCTAGAACGAGCCAGACGTACGCATTGCGCCAGTTCGACCACAGCAGCGTAGCAACCAGCACGGACAGCAGAATCATCAGCCCACCCATCGTCGGCGTACCTCGTTTCGAAAGATGGCTCTTCGGCCCATCCTCGCGAATAGGCTGCCCCTTGCCCTGCCGAACGCGGAGCTCGTCGATCATCATCGGACCGAACGCGAACACGATCAACAGCGCCGTTACCGTCGCACCGACGGCCCGGAAACTGATGTATCGAAACACGTTGAGCGGACCAACCTGGTCGCTGAATTGCACAAGCTCATAGAGCATCAGGCTTCCCTCCATGGTCCCGCTGTCGCGAAAGCTCCAGTTGCCCGGCAACCCACCGCAACAAACCAGCGAGACACGTGCAGTCCGAATTTACGTCTTGGCAGTCCCCGATTTCGCGGCCTCTGTCGCCTCCGCCCTCAGCGCTTCCACCAACGGCCCCATGCGGCTACCGAATGACCCCTTCACCATGACAGCGTCACCGGCGACCACCGCGCCGCAAAGCGCCTCCTTCAAACCAGCAGACGACTCGGCCCAGCAGCCGCGCCGCATCGGCTCGATACCGTCGAACAACGCTTTCATGTTGGGCCCCGCCGCGAACACGAGATCGATGCCGGCTTCCGCGACAGCGTCGAAGAGCCCAGCATGCAGCTCGCGCGAAGCGGCCCCCAACTCGAGCATGTCCCCCAGAACAGCAATTCGGCGTGGATACTCCGACCGCGGAACGAGCGCCAGCGCCGCGAGCGCGGCACGCATCGATGCAGGATTCGCATTGTAGCTCTCATCGACGAGCAGGATCGAGCCGCTACCATGGCGGAGCTTCTCTCGCGCACCCCGCCCCGTCGGCGCTCCGAAAGTGGCGAGCGCACCGATCGCGTGAATCGTACTCTCGAAATCTTGTCCCAGCGCCTCGATTGCCGCGATCACCGCCGCCGAGTTCTGCGCCATATGGCGTCCTGGCGCCGCAATGGAATAGACGATCCGGCCATTGCCGCACTCCGCCTCGACAAAACTCCGATCGGTCTTCAGATCACACTTCACGAGCCTCACATTTGCTTCGCGGTGCTCACCGAACGATACGATGTCGACGCCCGCGGCCCGCGCTGCAGCGGCTAGCCGCTCGAAAAGCGCATTGTCGCGATTGAGTACGACGACGCCACCAGGCTCGATCCCCGCGATGATCTCCGCCTTTGCATCTGCAATCCCCTCGATCGACGCGAAGTGCTCGATGTGCACCGGCTCCACGGTCGTGATGATCGCGACATGAGGACGCGAGAGCTTCGACAACGGTATGATTTCGCCTGCGTGGTTCATGCCGATTTCGATAACGCCGAACATCGTATCGGCGGGCATCCGCGCCAGCGTCAACGGCACGCCCCAATGATTATTGAACGACTTCTCTGGCGCATGGGTGGGACCCAGCCGCGTCAGGCAAGCGCGCAGCATCTCCTTGGTGCTGGTCTTGCCGACGCTGCCCGTCACAGCGACGACACCCGCATCGTCACTCAGCCTCGCCCGCGCCGCTCGCGCGATTCCACAAAGACCCTCCAAGGTTTCGGGAACCCGGATGAGCGGCCCATCCCCCGGCTTACGCGCGTAGTCTCTCCGCACCAGCGCAGCGGATGCTCCACGCTCGAACGCCCCAGTGACAAACTCGTGGCCGTCGCGCTGATCCTTGAGCGCCACGAACACCTCCCCGGCATCAAGCCCGCGACTATCGAGCGACAGCCCGCTAATTCCGCACTTCGGCACACCACCGTCGGCAGCTCCACCAGCCGCCCCGACGATTTCGTCCCAGCCCCAAAGTGGTGCTGTCGTCATGCTACCTCGCCTAGCGCTTTGCGGATCTCGTCGTGGTCCGAGAATGGCACCACCTTCGAGCCGATGATCTGACCGGTCTCATGCCCTTTGCCCGCAACAAGCACGACATCGCCATTGCCCAATTGCATGATCGCCGAACGAATAGCTTGCGCCCGATCACCGATCTCGCGCACATGCGATGCGCCAGCCGCGATCCCGTCGAAGATCTCGGACCGAATCCGAGCAGCCTCCTCCGACCGCGGATTGTCGTCGGTTACGATCACGATATCCGCCTTCGCAGCGGCGATCCCTCCCATGATCGGACGCTTGCCCTTGTCGCGGTCGCCGCCGCATCCGAATACGCAGATGAGCTTTCCGGTCGCAAAAGGCCTTAGCGCGTCGAGTGCGGCCACCAGAGCTTCGGGCTTGTGCGCATAGTCGACAACAGCCAGCCCGCCGCGCGCTTCACCAGCGACATCGAGCCGTCCCGGCACGCCCTTCAGACCACCAAGCGCCGCCACCGCATCGTCGACGGGTACCCCGCACTGCGAAGCAAGCCCCGCTGCAAGCAGCGCATTCTCGACCTGATAGGCACCGAGCAGGGGCAACAACACCTCGACCACCCCACGCTGCAGCCGCAGCGACAGTCTCTGCTTGAAGCCCTCCCGTACCGTTTTCTCCAGGCCAATCAACGTGCCACCACTTCCCGTGGTCCAGACTTCATGACCGCAGTTCCGTGCAACCTCGACGACATCGGCTGCACATGCGCCGTCATTGTTGATGACCGCCGGCTTGCCCCGCTCCAGCAGCGTATCAAACAGCCGCAGCTTCGCCTTGAGATAGGCCTCGATCGTCGGATGATAATCGAGGTGATCACGACCGAGATTCGTGAATGCCGCCGCCGCCAACTTCACGCCATCCAACCGACGCTGATCGAGCCCGTGCGAAGACGCCTCGAACGCGATATGCGTGATGCCCTCTTCCGCAAGCTCGGACAGCGTCGCCGCCAGCGTGACCGGGTCCGGCGTCGTCAGGGATCCATAGACGGGACCGCTCGGCTTCACGACTCCGAGGGTTCCGAGCGATGCGGCCCGCATACCGCACGCAGAAAGAATCTGCCGGGTGAAATCAGCAACCGATGTTTTGCCACTGGTGCCGGTAACAGCCACAGCGACTTCCGGCTGCCGTCCATAGAATCGCGCCGCCATCAACGCTAGCGCACGCCGTGGATCAGACGCACGTAGAACCGGAATGCCGAGTGGCGGCAGCTTGGCGTCAAGACCTGCGAGGATCGCTACAGCCCCCTTGCCCTGCGCCTCGTCAGCGAACGCCGCCCCGTCGAATTTAGTGCCAGGCATTGCACAAAAAACAACGCCAGGCGCGACCCGGCGGCTGTCAGCCGTGATCCCAACGACGCCGATCTCATCGACACCAATAGCTGCCTCGACCTCCGGCCCCAGAAGGTGGCCGAGCAGCCGGGCATGCTTGATCTCGTTGTCACGTGAAGCCATGATGGTTCCAGGCGCATTGAGCGCAGACGAGAAGCGACGCGGCATGTGGCCTCGCACTTGGCCAAACGCACCAGATGGGATCACGCACTCCGAAGCGCACGAGTTTCGACAAGCCTACTTGGCACGCATTCCTCGCGTTCATATGGTGCGTTGCGACTAGCGTCAAACGATGGCCGGCTCACGGCAGCAATCTGCCCACAAGCCTCCGCGTCGCACCCGACCAGCCGCCGCGGCATCGGTTTAGCCCACCGACAAGCGCAGGACAGTGTTGCTGAGAGGCAGCATGACTTGATCACGCTCGCACCTGTGGGCAAGATGCCGCCAACGCCGGACAATCGGCTAGAGTGACCCAGGCACATTGCGGAGGAATCGCATGGCAATCGAGGCAATCCCCCTCACTCGGCACATCGGCGCCGAAATCCGCGGCGTAGACCTGACCCGCCCGTTGGATGAAGTGACCCGCAAAGAGGTCTATGCCCTCTGGCTGAAGCATCTGGTTCTGCTGTTCCGCGATCAGGAGCTGACGCAGGAGCAGTTCGTTGCTGCGACGGGAAATTTCGGCAAACTCGCAAACTTGGCCCGCCCCGCGGAATTCCGCCCGCCCGGATACGCTCGGCTTCTCGACAATATCATGCTCATTTCGAATATCCGCGAGAACGGCGTTCCCATCGGCGCTCTGCCCGATGGGGAGATGTGGTTCCACCACGACATGCTCCATGCCGAGCTCCCGCACAAGGGGACGTGCCTTTACTCGATCGAAGTGCCATCACATGGCGGCAACACGCTGTTTGCGAACTGCTATCGCGCTTACGAGACGATGCCGGTCGAACTGCGGGATAAACTCGAGGGCAGGCGCGCCTTTAACAGCTATAACCTCGGCGAGCTCAAACGCGGCGACGGCAAAGGCGTGCCGCACGTCAAGCTGTCTTCACACCCCGTATTCCGCACCCACGACGAAACCGGACGCAAGGCCGTCAGCGTCAACCGGCTTATGACCGATCACGTCGAAGGCATGGAACGCGAAGAGAGCGACAAGCTCTTGAACGCCGTATTCGATCATTCGGAAAATCGAGAATGGGTTTATGAACACGTTTGGCGCAAACAGGATCTGCTGCTCTGGGACAATCGCTGCTCGATGCACGCACGCACCGACTTTCCCGAGGGCGAACGGCGCTTGATGCTGCGCACCACGATCGAAGGCCATGCGCGCCCGGTCTGAAACCCCGCCCCCCGTCCAAGCGAATGCTCGCTTCTGGTCGCCGCTGAGCGTGGCCAGAAGGCGTCGCTGCGCGTTCCCATCCCTCACTCATACCCCGGTGGCAAGCCAAGGAAATACCCGTCGACCGCCTCCCACTTGTCGGTGCGCGCGTAAGTGTGCGTACCGATCGCCGCCTTTGGCCACCCAGGCGACACCGAGCGCTGCCCCACGAGTTCCTCCACGTATTCCCGCGGGTTGAGCCTGACGATCCTGTGGAAATGCATCTGCCTCCCATAAAAGCCCGTATGATCCTGACTTGGCCGGTAGCATTGGCCCTCGACGTCGAGGATAGATCCGGCATTGCGTGAATAGCGTGCATCCAGCGACAACGGGCTTGCTGGATGAAGCTGCCACGGCTCGAACAGGCCCTTCGCCATGAACAGGAAAAGGTTGGGATGTGCATGCGGCTTATGCCTCAGGCTTGTGAAAAAATAGGTCCCGCCATCCTCGCCGATATGCATGACGGTATCGAGTCCGGGCATGTCGAACAGCGCGTGCTCGAACTTCCAGCGAAAGGGAAAATCCACCGCCCTGAATAATTCGATCCGGCCCCTTTCCCCCGCTTCCGGAATCATGAAGATCGCGCCGTCGTGCTTGAAGACGACGGGCAGCGACAAGTGATAGGGGGCCTCGAGAGCAACCTCGAGCGGCCCGATCGTGCCGTCGTCCCCAAGCTCAGCGCAACAGATGTGCGCCCTGTTCTTTGCCCGCACGAAACGCTCGACGAACATCCACGTCCGCCCCTCGTGTTCGATGAGCTGCGGATCTGCCATGAATCGATCGACCGGATCGACCCAGCGGAAATCCGACCAGTCGCCTTCCCAAGGCGCCCCATTGCCCGCCGTGCCCGCCCTTCGCCTCACCCCAGTCCGCCAATAGCCATTGCCGACACGCGGCCTGATCTTCAGATTCTTGAGGCCATGATCGAAAAGTTCGCGTCCGATGAAACAGCCCAGTTCGCTTACCGTCGGCGACCGATAGATTTCCTTCCGGCCCTTGTAGGAGCACTTCGGCGGCGCTCTCGCCAGGACATCCTCCCAGCCGCGCTCATGCAATTGCTTGAGCTTTTGGATCACCAGCGGCTCAGCGGCTTCATAGATCGAGAGTGAGTTCCGGTATGCCGATATGCTCTGCACCGTGGGCGCCAGCGTCTTGGCGAGCACGACCCCGTCATCGAGCTTTTCCGTCAACACCTGCAACATCGCGCCAGTCAGCGGCTCACGCTCCATGAGCTCCCAGAACGACGGCGGACCACCGCGGAACCGGTCACCATCGCCATGATGGTAGGACCACACGCCATATCTCGCTGCCTCAAGCACATCGCCGCGCAGTATCCGGAAGCCGAACCTCAAGATGACGTCGAGATTCTGCTCCTTGATGGCATCTACCGCCTCGGCGGGGAACCGGTGGACGAACCCGATGCCGACCGGCGTAACGGTGATCTCGGGCTTTCCGGAGAGAATATCCGAGCAATCGACCGCCTCGAATATCGACGCTTCACCGCTGCAATTCCGGCTTCGATCCCAATGCTGATAATTCGAGTAGGCCTTGTTGGCGCGCAGTCTCTTATCGATCCCGTACCGTAGCCAGCGGGAGAGTTTGGAAGTCGAGACCTGGGGCTGGGACTGCTCGCCCGAGTTCCTGATGACGAGGACCAATTCCGCGAAATTGGACTGTTGGATATGTTTCAGAACCTCGGCAAAAGCAGTGATCAGGTTGTCGGAGTCGACCATGACGCCAACCCTCAAAGGTGGCCTGTCGGCAGCCGAATTGAGAAAAAGCGCTTCGATCACAATTTCCAGGCTCCAACCTGCCAGTCAGGTCCTCAATTATCTTCCAGGCCCTCCAGCCAGGATACAAACAGGCACCAAGTTAGTTAGCGTTCACCGCGCGCCGAGAAATGCGCCTTGGCCAAATGCGATCATGCCAACCAGAAGAGATTACCTTCAATGCACGCGCAGCCCGTAAAGACGGCTGAAAGAGGCTGATAGAGAAGGAATGAAACGCCGATCGTGCCTGCTCGGCCATCTTGCTATAAACCTCCCTCATGCCCTCACCTGACAAGTCGAGAAAACGG
This sequence comes from Bradyrhizobiaceae bacterium, assembly GCA_947475855.1. Taxonomy (GTDB): domain Bacteria; phylum Pseudomonadota; class Alphaproteobacteria; order Rhizobiales; family Hyphomicrobiaceae; genus CAMDPA01. The sequence goes on along the minus strand of CANJPN010000140.1, from coordinate 2,976 downwards.
TAAATGCACCAGAGCATCTCAGAGTTGCAGGAGCGCCTGCTCGAAATCTCAGACCTTGGCTATGCCGGTGCTGTGCTGAGTTGGGATCAGGCCACCTACATGCCGTCGGCTGGCGCTCCTGCCCGCGGCCGCCAGCGCGCGCTCCTCAGCCGCCTCGCTCACGACCGCATGACCGATCCAGCCCTTGGCCGCCTTCTCGATAAGCTCGAGACCCATGCTGCCGCTTGGCCCGCAGACAATGACGACGCCTGCCTCGTGCGCGTCGCTCGCCGCAAGTTCGAGCAGGCCATTAAGGTTCCCGCCGCATTCGTAGCCCGCCGGGCAACGCTCAGCGCCAAGTCTTACGACGCCTGGACGCGCGCCCGCCCGGCCAACGACTTCGCCACGATGCGCCCCTACCTGGAACAGACGATCGACATGGCGCGCGAGTACGCGGGCTTCTTCGGCCCATCCGACCGCATCACTGATCCGCTGATCGACCGCCACGACGAAGGCATGACGACCGCCAGCGTATCGGCGCTGTTCGCGAATTTGCGGCGCCATCTCGTGCCGCTCGCGAAAGCGATCTGCGAACAGTCCCCCATTGACGACACCTGCTTGCGCGGGCCATTCGCGGAAACCCCGCAACTCGAATTCTCCACTCGCGTCATCGCTGCGATCGGCTACGACCTCCAGCGTGGCCGCATGGATAAAACGCATCATCCATTCTGTACGAAGTTCTCCCACAACGACGTGCGCATCACCACGCGCGTACGCCTCGATGATCTCGGAGATGCTCTCTTCTCCTGCATTCACGAAGCCGGCCACGCCATGTACGAGCAGGGCGTCGAGGGCTCGCTCGTCGGCACGCCACTCGGCCATGGCGTCTCCGCTGGCGTGCACGAAAGCCAGTCGCGGCTGTGGGAAAACATCGTCGGCCGCAGCCGCGGCTTCTGGCAGCACTTCTATCCCGAGCTGCAGCGCACGTTTCCCGCCGAACTCGGCAGCGTGCCGCTCGATACGTTCTACCGCGCCATCAACAAGGTGAGCCGCTCGCTGATCCGCACCGATGCCGACGAGGTCACTTACAATTTGCACGTGATGTTGCGCTTCGATCTCGAGATCGAACTGCTCGAAGGCCGCCTCGCCGTCAAGGATCTGCCGGAAGCATGGCGCTCGCGCATGCAGTCGGACATCGGCGTGGCACCGCCCGACGACCGCGACGGTTGTCTTCAGGACGTGCACTGGTATAGCGGCTGGGTCGGAGGCTCCTTCCAGGGCTATACCATCGGCAATATTCTAGCAGCTCAACTGCACGCAGCGGCCCTCGAGGCACATCCCGAGATCCCAACCGACATCGCCGCAGGCCGCTTCGAAAAGCTTCATCACTGGATGCGCGAAAACCTGTATCGCCATGGCGCAAAGTACACGCCCGACGATGTCATCACCCGCGCCACCGGCACCGACCTCCGCATCGAACCCTACGTCGATTACCTCAAAGCCAAATACGGAGAGCTCTACGCAATCACTTTCCCTTGAGAAGCGGGTCGGGGCTTTGCCCGAGGCCACTGCGCCCGGATTGGACGGGTCCTTGACACCTCATCACCCCGACACCGCACAATTCGGAAGCAACATCGCCATCGGTCATAAGTAGCAAATTTCCCGGATATTGCCGTTAGCAGCCGTTCTTGCAGCACCAAACAACCTGCATCTACTGCAATATGTCTCGATGAGTGCCTTGCCTGCTACCTGCGGCTGGATCAGACTTGGTGCGGATCGGATCGTGGCATGAACGGTTCCTACGCTCCGGCTCCAGACAGAGATCCGGCGGCCAGACTGCCCCTACGCATGGCATGCTCTAGCTCCGAGAAGGAAGCGAGGATTGAATGTCTAGTAGGCAGATGCATCTGGGCGTGTACGCCGTTGGGAGTGGAAATCACATCGCAGGCTGGCGGTTTCCAGGTGCGACAACGAGCGGCGAGGATCTCGAAGCCTTCAAATTGATCGCCGCCTCGGCCGAACGTGGAAAGCTCGATTTCATGTTCGTCGGCGACAATCTCGCCTTTCTCTTCGAGGGGCATCCAGGGCAGATGTTGCGCTTCGAACCAACGACGCTGATGGCGGCTCTCGCCGGTGTCACCTCACATATTGGGCTCATCGGAACGGCATCCACCACCTATTCCCACCCCTTCAACATTGCCCGGCAATTCGCTTCGATCGATCATATCAGCGGCGGGCGTGTCGGCTGGAACGTCGTCACGACGACCACCACCGAAGCCGCAGCAAATTTCGGTGACGATGAACTGGCAGACCACGAGCTTCGCTATGAGCGAGCGACAGAATTCGTCGAAGTCGTTTTGGGTCTGTGGGACTCATGGGAAGATGGCGCCCGCATTCTGAACAAGGAGACCGGCCAGTACTACGATCGAAGCAAGGTCCACGTCCTCGATCACAAGGGAAAGCACTTCTCCGTCAAGGGGCCGCTCAATATGACGCGATCCCCGCAGGGGCGTCCTGTCATCGTTCAAGCCGGAGCCTCCCCAAGCGGGCAGCAGCTTGCAGGGCGCTACGCCGAAGTCATATTCACCGTCCAGTTGGACAAGGATGAGACACGCAGCCTTTACGACAACGTGAAAAATGTGGCCGTTCAGGCCGGTCGGCGTCCCGAGCACTGCAACATTCTGCCGGGGCTGGTGCCGATTGTCGGGCGCACCGACGAGGAAGCTCACGCTAAGTTGAAGCAGCTTATGGACTATGTCGATCCAAAGAGCGCCATGAGAACGATGTCGCTCCGGTTCGGTCATGACATGTCACAATATCCGCTGGATGGCCCCGTTCCAGACTTACCGACGTCCCACAGGGCTCAAACCTACCAAAAGGTCGCCTCGTCGAAGGCCAAGCGGCTGGGTTACAAGCTGCGTGACATCTATAATGAGATCGCTGTAGCTCGGGGCTATCTGATGGCCTGCGGAAGCCCGACCACCGTTGCCGATCTCA
>CANJPN010000139.1 GCA_947475855.1 Bradyrhizobiaceae bacterium | reverse complement strand
AATCATCACCGACATAGAACGCGCAGGCAGCGATTTGGCAAGCGCTGGCACCCTAGCCAAGGCGCCTGGGCGTTTCGGGATCAGGCCGCGGCTCGTTGCAGGCGGGCGCAACTGGCCTGGTTCTGGATACGCTCGCCCAATTCTTCGCGCAGGGCTTCCAGGTCTTGCCCAGCGGCCTTGGCAGACGTCAGCGCAACGTCGAGCGACATGCCGTTTTCCGCTGACACCGCAGCCCACATGATGGTCGAGCGCAGGCCGGATCGGCAATGTAGCAAGATCGGCAGTGCGGCTGTTGCCAACGCATCGTTGAACGGGTCGAGCACATGATCCTCAAGTACCTCGTGCTTGGCCGCGGGTACATGGATGTAGTCGACACCAACTTCCCGGGCGAGGCGGATCTCCTCGTGCGCGGTCAACTGGCCAGCTTCCTCGCCGTCCGGACGATTGTTGATGATCGTCTTGAAGCCCAGTCGAGCCGCTTCAGCGAAATCGTCCGGCGACATGGCGCCTGTCACCGCGACGGCTGGGGACAGAAAAGTGAAGCGTTTCATGGAGTTCGGCTTTCCGGCAGGGCGGGCGCACACTATGAGCTGTAGGTCGATGCCTTCGCGGCAACGCAACTGCAATATGAGGCAAAAATATTCCAATTCCTAGAGCTGACGTGATCATAAATGAAAATAAATTCTCTTTTTTGCGAAGTCGCCGCGTGCTAAGAAAATATTGAACGCCAAAAGCGCGATTGTGAGGAACCGTTTTTTAGATTGGCAGACATCCCCATGCTCGATGAGATGGACATCAAGATACTCCGCATCCTGCAGGAGGACGCCACGCGGCCGGTCGCTGAAATCGGCAAGGAGGTGGGTCTGTCGACCACCCCCTGTTGGCGGCGCATCCAGAAACTCGAGGAAGCCGGCGTCGTTCGCCGCCGTGTGGCGCTGCTCGATCCGGCCAAGGTCAACGTCGGGGTGACCGTCATCGTCTCCATCAAAACCGATCGGCACGAGATCGGCTGGTTGAAAAAATTTCACGAAGCGGTTGTGGATTTTCCGGAGGTCGTCGAGTTCTACCGCATGTCCGGAGAGATCGACTATCTGCTACGGGTCGTCGTTCCCGACATCGCCGCCTATGACGCTTTCTACAAGCGGCTAATCTCTCGCATCGAGATTTCGAAGGTCTCCTCGGCCTTCGCGATGGAGCAGATCAAGTACACGACGTCCCTGCCTCTCGACTTCGCACGCGAGGTGAAGAATGGCGATCCCGCTCAATAGAGCGAAGGTCCGGCCAACGTCAGGCAAGTGATGGCGGCCGCCATGATCGCCGTCAGCGTCGCCACCATGCCCGCAACGCGCAACGGCAGGATGTGCGGCGTTTGGGAGAGCGCATAGGCGTGGACGAGCCGGCCCACGAGAAGCATGAGTCCCATCCCATGCAAGAGGAGTGCATTGGTCTTCATCGTCTCGGCCAGCGCCAGCAGTATCAGCGCAATCGGGACATACTCGGCGAAGTTCGCGTGAACGCGCATGCGGCGTAGCAACTCCCTGTCGCTGCCGTCGCCGATCTCGACCCTGGCCGCTCGCCGCGCACCGATCGTCCGGAACGACAGCACGACGAACACGAATGCCAAGAGGCCTGCGTAGAGTGCGGTTATCGGCATTGCGGCAACGTCTCCTCTGATTTGCGCTTTACAGTTCGGTCACGATTCCGGCAGTCGCTGAACGGCAGCATCCAACAGTGCGTGAAGTTTCTCGACGTCGCCTGTGCCCATGCTCGCGCGTACCGCGGTCTGCGCCGCACGCCACAAAGGCAGCGCTTCCTTGAGTTTGAGCTTTCCCGCCGGCGTCAGCGAGACATCGCGGGATCGCTTGTCGGCTCCCGCCCGCAGCTCGATAAACCCCGCCCGCACCAGCGGTGTCAGGTTCCGCGTCATTGTCGTCCGGTCCATATCGAGCGAGGCAGCCACACTCGTAACCGTTCCACCGCCCGTCATCGACAATGTCTGCAGCAAGCCGAATTGCGCGATGCCGAGCCCGCACGGCGCCAGATGGCGGTCATACAGCCGCGTCGCGCGCCGCGCCGCCATGCGCAGGCGATAGACGGTGCAAGGCAGTTTCGCTGTTGCCGGCATGGAGGTGGCGAAGCTGGATAGCGGGCGGCGCATCTTGCCTTGATCCATGTCAGCGTCTATCGTGCAGATACACATGTGTAACTACACGATAATGGGAAGGCGCGCAATATGACAACCGATGCCGCTAAGTCCTGGGGCGTTGCCCCGCTCGAAATACTGAAATCGATGTCCGGGCTCGAATTCCTGACGGCCATCCGCGACGGCCGGCTGCCTGCGCCGCCGATTTCCCGCGGTCTTGCTTTTCGAATGACCGAAGTCGAGCAGGGACGCGTCGTATTCGAGGGCTTTCCGTCTGCCGATCACTACAATCCGATCGGCACCGTTCACGGCGGCTATGCCGCGACGCTGCTCGATAGCTGCATGGCGTGCGCGGTGCAGTCGACGCTGCCGAAAGGCACCGGCTATACGACGCTGGAGTTCAAAGTGAACCTGGTGCGCGCGATCACTGTCGAGACCGGCCGGGTGCTGGCGGAAGGGCGCGTCATGACCGCGGGGCGTCGCATCGGAACGGCAGAAGGCCGCTTGCTCGATCCGGCAGGCAAGCTCCTGGCCCACGCGACGACCACGTGCCTGATCATGGAGCTGTGACGGGCCAAAAAATCGCGAGCCGCCGATCCTATTTCCGATGCTCCTCGAGCCGAGGCATGATCTCGACGAAATTGCAGGGTCTGTGCCGGTTGTCGAGTTGCCACTTCAGGATGCCGCCCCAGGCGTCCTTGCATGCACCTGGAGAGCCCGGCAGGCAAAAGATGTATGTGCCGTGAGAGAGCCCGCCGCATGCCCGACTCTGTATCGTCGATGTCTCGATCTTCTGGAACGAGATCATGTGGAATACGGTCGAGAACCCGTCGATCTCCTTTTCGAAGAGCGGACGCACGGCTTCCGGCGTCACGTCGCGTCCCGTGAAACCAGTGCCGCCGGTGGTAATCACGACATCGATCGCGGGATCGTCGATCCATCCTTGAACCTTCGCCCGGATCTCGCCGACATCGTCCCGCACGATTGCGCGGTCCGCGAGTTCGTGGCCGTCCGTCTTGATCATGTCAGCGAGTGTCGAGCCCGACTTGTCGGACGCGAGATCGCGGGTATCCGATACCGTAAGCACCGCGATGCGGACGGGAATGAACGGCCTCGTTTCGTCGATGCGTGGCATGGCACTTCCATGTGGTCGAGTATCTCGGTCGCCACCAGATAAGCACTTTTCCGCCGCGGGCCAATGGCGTTATGGACCTGTTCCGGCTGCTACAGCGCAGATCGAATGGATGGCCTAAGCTGGTCCAGCAACGAGCATGAGGGGAGCGCTGGCATGTCTGGAGACGCGCACGGACGCGCTCGGAAAGCATCGCTCGGCACATGGCGCAGGATCACATCGGCTGCAGCCGGGAGCCCGGTAGTACGCGCGGTCGGCAGCCTGTTCAAGCGCTTCGGCGACTGGGGCACGCAAGGCTATCCGCCGGAAGTCCAGCGCCGGCTCAAGATCTTGAACGTGTTCGCCGGGCTGGTGGTGGTCGCGACCGGCTCCTATGCCGTGCAGAACGCGTTCATGGACTACGAGAAGTACAAGCCGATCATTGCCATCAACTCAGCCCTCCTTGTTGTCGCGGCCGGCCTGCCCCTCCTGCACCGGTTCGGTCCAATTGCGGCGGCCATGACGCTGGTTGCTTGTGAATATGCGGCACTGATGGCGTTATCCGCCTATCTTGGGCGAAATGCTGGTCTGCATCTTCAATACTTCGTCGCGGCCGCCGCCACCTTCGTCGTGCTCGGCCCCGAGCGTCTGCGGCTCGTGCTTTCAGTGATCGCGATCGGCGCGATTCTGCATATCCTGGTCTGGTTTGGCTTTCCGCCGGAGCTGGCCTTGATCGAGGCCGAGCCAAGCCTTACGGACAGTCTTTATCTGCAGGCTGCGATCGTCACGATGGCGATCATCTCGGCCACGATCTGGTACGCGTTCACGCTCGTCGAGCAGGCGCGCGGCGAGACCGAGGCGCTGCTCCGAAACATTCTGCCTGACAGCATCGTGGAGCGGCTGAAAGCGCACCCGGAGGAGGCTATCGCCGATACGTTCGAGGATGCGTCGGTCATGTTCGCCGACATCTCCGGCTTCGTGCCGCTGGCCCGCCAGCTCGGCGCGCGCGGCGTCGTGGATATGCTCAATCGCCTGGTGAGTGAGTTCGATGCACTTTCCCGGCGACATCGCCTGGAGAAGATCAAGACGATCGGCGATGCCTACATGGCCGCTGGCGGTTTGCCGGAGCGCTCGGCAGATCACACCGAGCGCCTCGTGGCGATGGGTCTCGACATGCTGGGTGCGGTCGCGCGCCTCAGGGCTGAAACCGGCCTCGACGTGAAGCTCCGCATCGGCATCGCGAGTGGCCCGCTCATGGCCGGCGTGATCGGGCGAAACAAGTTCAGCTGCGATGTCTGGGGCGACACCGTGAACCTGGCGGCTCGCCTCGAAAGCGTCGGTACACCCGGCCGCGTTCTCGTGTGCCCGGCGTGCCGTGTACGCCTCGAGGGCAAGTTCGCGTTCGAAAGCATGGGCGTGGTGCCCATCAAAGGCATAGGTGACTGCGAGGCATGGTTCGTCGTCATGCAGTGATGACAGGCGCGCAACTCACGCGCTAGCATGCGCGTCAACGAGACCAAGGACAGCGCGAGGCATGAAATGACGACCAGGACTGGAGTGGAGTTCGAGCCGCTGAGCCCCGTGTTGGGAGCGCGCGTTCGCGGTCTCGATCTGAAGCGGCCGATCCCCTCAGCCGTGCAAGATGAGCTGCGGCAAGCCTTCTCGCGCTATGGCGTTCTCTGCGTGCCGGCTCCCGGTGTCGATATCGATGATCAGATCCGCTACGCGTCCGTGTTCGGCAATGTCGATGCCGAAGGCAACGGTCAGCTGCGTTTCGCGGAAGGCGAGAAACGGCCCAAGCGCGGCGTCATGTTCGTCTCGAACCTGCGCGAAAACGGCGAACTCGTGGGCGTGCTGCCCGACGGCGAGATGCATTTTCATTCTGACGGCGCGCATCGCGAGCGGCCATACCGCGGCACGACCCTCTATGCGCTCATCCTACCCTCTCGCGGCGGCGAGACGAAATTTGCGAACTTGACCGCCGCCTACGAAGCGCTCGATTCCGGTATGAAGAAGCGGCTCGAAGGTCTGCAGGGCCGGTTCGTCTACGATGTACGGGCGACGCTGCGCCATCAGACCGACGAGAGCGACGATGCGCTGTCGACCGCGACCCACCCTCTGGTGCGCATGCATTCCGACACGGGCAAGCCCGCGCTGTATTTGAGCCGCCTGATGACACGCAGCATTGTCGGCATGGAAAAGCCGGAGAGTGATGCGCTGTTGGCCCGGCTTTTCGATCATTGCGAGGAACCGCGCTTCGTCTATGCCCATTCGTGGACGCTGGGCGACCTGCTGCTGTGGGACAACCGCTGCCTCAATCACGCGCGAAACGATTTCCCCGCCGGGGAGCAGCGGCACCTGCGCCGCGTGACGGTTTCGGATCCGTCCTGAAAGCCGCCCTCAGCTAAAACGTCAGACTTAGCCCGCGAAACCCGCAACTGAAGTGCTTCGCCTGTGAAATCCAGGCGGAGCCATTCGCTATTCCGCAGCCGTCGGGCGCTTGGCGGCGATGTCGTGCACCGGTGCCTGCGCCGGGGCAGCAAGGTCGCCGGCCGCCGGAATGACATCGCGCTTGCCGGCTCCCAGGCGCGCGCCGATCGCCTCGAACATCAGGTAGACCGCTGGCGTGATGTACAGCGTCAGCATCTGCGAAACGACGAGGCCGCCGCACACCGCGAGGCCGAGTGGCTGTCGAAGTTCCGCGCCCGCCCCCCATCCGAACGCGATCGGAAGTGTTCCGAACATCGCGGCTGCCGTCGTCATCATGATCGGGCGGAAACGCAACAGACACGCTTCGCGGATGGCCTCATGGGACGTGGCGCCTTGCGATTTTCGTTCGATGGCGAAGTCGACCATCATGATCGCGTTCTTCTTGACCAGACCGACCAACAGAATGATGCCGATCACCGCGATGACCGTCAGCTCCATATTGAAGTACATCAGCGTGATGAGCGCGCCGAGGCTGGCTGACGGCAGGCCAGACAGGATCGTCAGCGGATGGATGAAACTTTCGTAGAGGCAACCAAGCACGATGTAGATCGTGATGACGGCAGCCAGGATCAGCAGCGGCTGGTCGCGGAAGCTCTCTTCGAACACCTTCGCAGTGCCCGAGAAGCTTCCTGATATCGTCGCTGGGATGTTCAGATCACGGGCGATATCGCGGATGCTGGCCGTTGCCTCGCCAAGACTGGTCCCTGGCGCGAGATTGAAACTGATCGTCACGGCGGGCAACTGCGACTGCCGGGAGATCGCGGTTGGACCCGAGCCCATCGACACGGACATGAGGCTGTCGAGGCGGATCTGCTGGCCCACAGCGGTGCCGTTCGACGCCCTCACGAACACGCGGCTCAGTACACTGGGGTCCAGTGCAAACTCACGGTTGGCCTCGATGATCAACTGGTAGTCGTTGAGCGCGGTGAAGATCGTCGCGATCTGGCGCGTACCGAAGCCAGAATAAAGGGTGTTTCTGATCGCATCCATCGTCACGCCGTGCCGCGCCAGCGCATCCTTGTCGACGTTGAGGATCACCTGGCGCGCACCGAGCGACAAGTCGCTCGACACGTCGGCGAACTCGGCCGTTACTTTCATCTTTTCGATCAGCTTTGGCGCGAATTCGTAAAGCTCGTCCTGCACCACGCCGCTTAGCGTGTACTGGTAGGCCGCTGGTCCGCTGCGAGCGCCGATACGCATGTTCTGCAGCGGCACGGGGAATGCCCGGATGCCAGTGATGTTCGTCGTTGCCCTGCGAATGCGGTTCTGAACTTCGCTGATGCTCGAGTTGTTCGTGCGCTCCTTGCGCGGCTTCAGCTGCACGAAAATGTTGCCGCGGTTGAGCTGCGGATTGAACTGCGTCACGGCAACGCTCGAGTTCAGATACATCACGTCAGGATCGCTTTGTATGGCAGAGGCCACCAGACGCTGACGCTCGACCATGGCCGGGAACGCGATATCCGGCGGAGCCTCGGTGCGCACGATGATGATGCTGGTGTCTTCGACCGGCAGGAAGTCCTTCTTGATCGCACTGAATGCCCAAGCCGTGGCAGCGAACGTCCCAAGCGTGATCAGCAGCACGAGACCGCGGTGGCGGAGCGAGATGTCGAGTGTGGTGCGATAGCCGCGCGCCATCGCGTCGTACCCGGCCTCGAAGATGCGCGACAAGATGTTCGGCTTCTCGTTATGCAGGTCGTCGTGCTTCAGCATGCGTGCGCACAGCATCGGCGTGAGCGTCAGCGCGATGAAGCCCGAGGCCATGATCGCGATGGACATCGTCACCGCGAACGAGAAGAAGAAGCGCCCGACGACACCTCCCATGAACAGAATCGGAATGAATACCGCGCACAGGGAGCAGGTGATCGACACCACCGTGAACCCGATCTCGCGGGCGCCGCGAATAGCGGCCTCGAACGGCTCCATGCCCTGTTCGACGTAGCGGACGATGTTTTCCAGCACCACGATGGCATCGTCGACCACAAAGCCGAGGGCAAGTGTCAATGCGAGGAGAGTCACATTGTCGAGCGAGAAGCCCATCAAAGCCATGCCGGCGAAGGTGGCTGCAACCGAAAGCGGCAGCGCCACCGCGGGAATGATCGTCGCCCGCCAGGAGCGCAGGAACGCCAGGATGACCAGCACCACGAGAAACGCGGTGATGACCAGTGTCTCCTGCACGTCGTGAACGGACTCTTTGATCGACACCGAGCGATCCGACAGGATGTCGATGTTTACGGTCGGCGGCAGGACCGATTTGAAAGTCGGAATCATCGCGCGGATCGCCTCCGTCACCGCGACGGTGTTGGAGTCCGGCTGGCGCTGGATGCTCAGAATGATCGAGCGCTTGGAATTGTACTCTGCCAGCGCTTCTTCGTTCTCGACGGAATCCACCACGTTGGCGACGTCCTCAAGCCGGACCGGCGCCCCATTGCGCCATGCGATCACGATCGGCTTGAAGTAGGAGGCCGTCGGTGCAGCACGATTGGTCTCGAGAATATAGAGCTGGCGCTGCGTACGGATGCTGCCGATTGGTGATACCGAGGCGAACTGGCGAAGCGCCGCCGACATTTCTTCGACCGAGATGCCACGCGTGGCGAGCGCGTCGAGGTCGTAGCGCACGCGCACGGCGCGCTTCTGCTGGCCGTTGACCGTGACGAGGGCGACGCCGTTGATCGAGGAGATCGCGGGCGTCAGCACCCGGTCGGCATAGTCCTGAATGTCGGTCGCCGGCGCTGTATCAGAAGTCAGCGCCAGGAAGATGACCGGGCTGTCGGCCGGATTGATTTTGCGGTAGCTCGGCGGCTCCGGCAGGTCGGCCGGCAAGCGCCGCAGCGCCGTCGAGATCGCCGACTGAACGTCGAGTGCGGCGGAATCGATATTGCGGCGCAGATCGAACTCGAGCGTGATCTGCGTCACGCCCTCCACGCTTGTCGAAGTGACGGCGGCAAGGCCGGCGATCGTGGAAAACTGGCGCTCCAGAGGCGAGGCAACCGATACGGCCATCGTGTACGGGCTGCCACCCGGCAGACGCGCGGTGACCTGGATGGTCGGCACTTCAATGCGCGGGATGGCGGCGATCGGCAGTTGGCGGTAGCCGATAAATCCGGCCATCAGGATCGACGCCATCAACAGGATGGTCATGACAGGGCGTCGAATGCAGAGCTCGGAAATACCCATGTGTCATGCCCCTTGCAGCACAAGAGAAACTGCTCAACTAAGCCGGCCCAAGAAGCAAGCGGTCGCTTCAACCGCCGCCCGAGCTGCCGGATGTGTTCTTGGCAGGCGCCTGGCCAACGCCACCGCCGGTGGCCGGTTGCGCGGCCCCACCTGGGCGGCCGCCACCTTGACCTTCACCACGAATGGAAACCGGCGCGCCGGGCACCAGCCGCAATTGGCCGTCTGTCACTACGCGTTCATTCTTATTGAGGCCCCGCTGCAAGTAGGCGACCTGCCCGATCACGCGCTCGACGGCGACTTCGCGCACAGACACTTTTTTGTCTTTGTCGAGTACCCACACGATCATTCCCTGCTGGGCGGGCAACACCGCGCTGGCTGGCACGGTCACCATGTCCTTGCGCGTTTCCACGGTCAAATCCACCGTGACGGCCTGTCCGGGCCAGAGGACTTCTTCGGCGTTCTCGACGACAACCTTGCCGGTCACGGTGCCTGTCGTTTTGTCGATCTGGTTGTCGAGGAACTTGAGCAAGCCCTTGGCCTTGATCGGCTTGGGACCGCCCACCGTCACCACAGCCTCTGCATTGGTCAGCATCGCGTCCTTGAGCTGCTGCAGCGTAACCTGGGGCAACGCAAAAGCTACCGCGATGGGCTTCGTCTGATTGATCGTCACCAGTGCCGCAGCATCGGCGCTTCGCACGAACGCTCCGAGCCGCGCGGTGATGCTGCCTGTGCGGCCGGTGATGGGAGCACGAATGACCAGGTAGTCGAGCTGGGTCCGCTGCGCTTCCAGCAACGCTTGTCCCGACAGGATGCTTGCCCTGAGCACTTCCACGTTTTGGCGGGCGGTTTCGGTGGACGCCTCGCTGGCGTATTTCTTGAGGAGCAGCGACTCGCGCCGATCCGCGATCGACATGGCGTCCTTGAGGGAAGCCTCGTCTTTCGCAATCTGGGCCTCGGCCTGCTTGATCTGGGCGCGGACCAGCCTGTCGTCGAGACGGTAGAGAATAGCGCCTGCCGTGACCTGGTCGCCTTCCTTGAAGCCTACTTCAATGACTTGCCCGTCGACGCGGGGTTTGACGGCGACGGTAGCCAATGGCTCGACCGTTCCGGGCGCCGAGAGAATGACAGGCATATCGGCAAGAGCGGACGTTGCGACCGTCACGGGGGCAGCCCCCGGAGCGCCCTTCTTCGACGGCGCGGCCTGAGCCGTCTTGGGTGCCTGGGCGTTGCCGGCTCCGGCCGACTTGGCCGCTCCGGCCCCTTTGTCTTCAGCCCCTATGGCGGAACTGATAAGAGAAGCGAGAAGTTGAGGCGTATCCGGGCCGAGTTGGTCTCGATAGGCGAACGCCGCCGATCCTGCGGCAACAATGCCGGCGAGCAACCATAAACCTTTGGCCATTGACAGCCCCGCTCTAAAACACAGTCTCCGACCCAATCGCGTCCGATCGGCTTCGGGCTGGAACCCATTCGTGGATGCACGCTACCCCATAACGCGGTACCGCTCATGCGGTAAACTCGCGACCAGGGTCAAATCCTTCGTTTATGTCGAAATCGCTACATCATCGCGGCGACATTCGCAAAGCGAATCAGCACGCGAACTACTGTGTAATCGGGGAAATGACCTCATCGAGATCGCATAGGACGCTTCGATGTCACAGTTCTGTGAAGGTGCGCTTGCCATAGCCCCGTCAGACGCCGTAATCCACATTATAACCGATCAACCCCCCGCAGTGTGTATTCATGCCTCACAACCGCAACATGTACTGCCTGATCGAGGACCGCATTTCGGAGGCGGGACCCGACCCCGCGTTCGTCATGGCAGACGGTTCCGTCGTCACGTATGCGCAACTTGGTGCCAATGTGGGGCAGATGGCCAACGCTCTGGCCGCGACAGGCGTAAAACCGGGTGACCGCGTAACGGTCCAAGTCGAAAAGTCCTTGCCGAATGCTGTCCTTTACCTCGCTTGCATGAAGGCGGGGGCGGTATTCAATCCGCTAAACTCAGGCTATACTTCAGCAGAACTGGATTACTTCCTGGGCGATGCACAGCCGACCCTATTGGTCTGTCAGCGTTCCAGTCTGGCTGTCCTGGCGCCGATCGCCGGGAAGCATGCGGTCAAGGCGACGCTTCTGCTCGAGCCCGACGGCACCGGCTCGCTCGTCGACTTGTCCAAAACACAACCGAACGAGCACACGACCCACGTCTGCGCCGCCGACGATCTGGCCTCGCTCATCTACACGTCAGGCACGACCGGCCGATCCAAGGGTGCGATGATCACGCACGGCAACCTGGCGTCGAACACGGAGGCACTGTGTGCGACTTGGCGCATCACATCATCCGATATCTTATTGCATACATTGCCTATTTTCCACGTCCACGGCCTTTTTGTGGCGCTCAACACGACGCTGTCTCAGGGGGCCAGGATACTCTGGCAGCCGAAGTTCGATCTCGATACGGCTCTGCGCCTGCTGCCCGAGGCGACACTCATGATGGGTGTACCGACGTTTTATACGCGGCTACTTTCAAGTGCAGCCTTCGGCCGCGAGACCTGCCGCAATATACGCCTGTTCGTGTCTGGCTCGGCGCCGTTGCTGGCCGAGACGCATGTGGAGTTCAAGGACCGCACGGGCCACGCCATTCTCGAGCGATATGGCATGACGGAAACGGGCATGATCACCTCCAACCCGTACGCCTCCGATGGCCGGCTGGCGGGTACCGTGGGCTATCCGCTTCCCGGTATTTCTGTTCGTATCGCAGAGCCGGATGGCAAGGTCCTCGGCGCTAAAGAAATTGGCGTCATCGAGGTCAAAGGTCCTAATGTTTTCAAGGGCTACTGGCGCAATCCCGAAAAGACAAAAGCCGAGTTCCGTGCTGACGGATACTTCATTACGGGGGACTTGGGAACGATCGAGCCCGACGGACGCTTGTCGATCGTGGGACGTGCCAAGGACCTCATCATCACAGGCGGCTTGAACGTCTATCCCAAAGAGATCGAAGACGAGTTGAACGCATTCCCGGGGGTGGGGGAAGCCGCCGTGGTCGGCATCCCGCATCCCGACTTCGGCGAGGGTGTCATCGCGGTACTTGCAAAGGCGGCAGGTGCGGATGGCGAACGCATCGAGACAGAGCCCCAAATCATCGAGCAACTGGCTGGACGTTTGGCCAAGTTCAAATGTCCCAAGCGCATCTTCATCGTCGACGAACTACCTCGCAATGCTATGGGTAAGGTTCAAAAAGCAGAGCTACGGGCAAGATACGGCCAAACATTCAAGTAGAACCTTAATGTCTGCAATGTTGGCGGGCCCGGTCACGCTGGCTCAACCCTCGATCAAAACTTGCGTTTTGCCGACTGTCAGACTGTAGTATGTGTATGTGCTGCGTAAGTCTTGCCGGCGGGATTCGGTTCGTGGACTTTGCGTTGATTGTCTGCGGCGCCTATGAGTTAGGCTCTGTTCCGTTCCAATGTAGCGCTATCCTCTAAGCCAAGGCGCCAGCCAGACAGGATCGCGGCGTGAGCTCGTGTCCGTCGCGCTCGATCATGCGGCGCCAGCCGAGGTAGCTCGGCAGATATT
>CANJPN010000138.1 GCA_947475855.1 Bradyrhizobiaceae bacterium | reverse complement strand
TTCCGTCGTCCGCGATGACAGGCGATCCGTCGTAACGCGCGCCGAGCGTGAAGCCGGGTATGTTGAACTCCGCGCGGGCGTGCGTGCCGAGATATTCCGCAGCTCGCCGCCGCGCGGCCTCCCCCGCCGCCGTATCCGTCTCGAGCGCCGGCGTCGCGCGATAGAGCCCGATAGAGTCGGCGAACTTCCTCGCATTGTCGGTATTGCGAATGGCGACCGGCCGTCGTTCCGCTTCATAGCTGTCGAGGAGCGCCGCAGGGGCCTGTCCCTTGATCACCGCGGCCAGCTTCCAGCCCGCGTTCACCGCATCCTCGATCGCGGTGTTGTAGCCCATGCCGCCGGTCGGCGTGAACAGATGCACCGCGTCGCCGCCGAGCAGCACTCGCCCGTTCTGGAATTTCTCCGCGACCAGCGCGCGCCCTGCGAGCCACGTATCGCGTGACAGGATCTTCGCATTGATCTTCGCCCCCATCGCTTGCTCGAACATGCCCAGAGCGATGTCGTCGGTGATCGCGTCGTCGGCCTCGCCTTCGCGAAGTTGGGTGTGGAATGCGAACTCGCCCTTGCCGTCGACGGAGGCCATCAGCGCACGCCGTTCGCGATTGAACGTCCAATACATCCAAGCCTTGGGATGCGGACATGCCTTGTAGAAATCCGGCGCCGACAGGTAGATCGCGTGCATGCGACCACCCATGAAGTCGCGCGCAGCAATCGCTTCCCCGCTATATTCGTAGCCGTACTGCCGGCGCACGAAGCTGCGCGGGCCATCCGCTCCGAACAGATACGCGGCGGTGACGTCGCGCTCGTCGCCTGTCTTCACGTTGGCAATGCGCGCCTCGATCCGCTCGCCGGTATCGCGGAACGACACGAGCCGCCAACCGTAGTTGACCGAGATGTCCGGAAGCTTCTCGGCGTTCCGCCGCAGCACCTGCTCGACGAACTTCTGCGATACGCGGTGCGGCAACTCGGCTGCGCTCCAGGAGCCGCTCATTTTCTTGATGAGCCTGCGAGCTTCAGCGGCTGCCGGGAGGCTGAACCGCGTGATCTCATACGTCGAGTAGCGCGTGAAATAAGCGATGTCGGTAGGATAGTCGTCAGGCAGCCCCATCGCCCGCACTTCCTCGACGAAGCCGAGCCGTCGATAGTGCTCCATGCTGCGAGCTTGCGTGGCGTTGGCCTGCGGGTTGAAGGCGGTGGTTTCCTTCTGGTCGACCACGATGGCAGTCACCCCTCGACGTCCAAGCTCGTTGGCGAGCATCAGGCCGCATGGGCCGCCGCCGATGATGAGTACGTCTGCGCTGGAAGGGATCATGACCTGCACCGATGAGGATTCGCGAATGGACGAAGCATGCTTCTCAATCGCCAAATCGCAGAAACGATAAGCCGCTAGGAATGCAGGCGTGCGCCGGCAAAGGCAAGTCCGTTGGCGCCTGCCAGCGCCACTGCTGCGAGATGCGTCGGAAATCGCGACGATGGATCAGATTCGAGACACGTCTTGCGCGCGCAAGCATTCCCCTGCAATGGCAACGCGGCCACTACAGCGGCGTGCACCTCATTTCCCTTTCGCCTTCACGTAGCTGCCGGGTGCGTCCTCGATCGTGCCGAGCTTCTTGCCCGGCGTGCGCGCCTCGATCATGCCTTTTGACTGCTTGGCGAGCCACGCCGAGAAATGCGGCCACCATGAGCCGGGCGTTTCCTTGGCCCCTTCCATCCACTCGTCGAGATTGTCGACGCGGTCGGAGTTGGTCCAGTACTGGTACTTGATCTTCTTGGGGTCCGGCGGATTGACGACGCCAGCGATATGGCCCGAGCCCGACATCACGAACTCGACCGGTCCGCCCAGCATCAGCGCGCCCGTATAGACCGAGCGCACCGGCGCGATGTGGTCTTCCTTCGCGGCCAGATGATAGACCGGCAGCTTGATCTTCTTGAGGTCGAGCTTCTCGCCGCTCAGCAGGAGGTCGCCCTTCGCCATCCTGTTTTCGAGGTAGAACTCGCGCAGGTAGAAGTTGTGGTTCGCCGCCGGCATCCGCGTCGAATCCTGATTCCAGTACAGCAGATCGAACGGAAACGGCTTCTTGCCGAGCATGTAGTTGTTGATGATGTAGGGCCAGATCAGATCCTTCGGCCTCAGCATGTTGAACACGCCGGCCATGGCGCTGCCTTCGAGGTATCCGGTCTTCTCCATCCTCGATTCCAGGCTCTTCAACTGCTCGTCGTCGATGAACAACTTGAGGTCGCCAGCTTTGGTGAAGTCGGCTTGTGCCGTGAGGAAAGTTGCGGACTGAAACACATCCTCGCGCCGTGCTGCGAGCCACGCGAGGGTCGCATAGAGGAGCGTGCCGCCGACGCAGTAGCCCAGCACATTGCACTTCTTCTCGCCGGTCTCCCGCTTCACGGCATCGGCCGCCGCCAGGATGCCTTCCTTCATGTAGTCCTCGAACGTCTTGTTCTTGAGACGCTCGTCCGGATTGACCCAGGACACGACGAAAACCGAGAAGCCCTGGTCGACCATGTATTTGATGAACGACTTCTGCGGTGTGAGATCGAGAATGTAGAACTTGTTGATCCACGGCGGCACGATCAGGAACGGCACCGCACGAACCTTGTCTGTCGTCGGCGTGTACTGGATGAGCTGCAACAGATCGTTCTGGAACACGACCTTGCCAGGCGTGACGGCGATATTCTTGCCGACCTCGAACGCCGAGGTATCCGTCTGCGAGATCTTGAGCTGATCGTCGGAGCGGCGCACATCGTCCAGCAGTTGCTTCATGCCCGCGACGACGTTGGCCGCGTTGGTTGCAAAGGTCTCGCGGATCACTTCGGGATTGGTCGCCGGAAAGTTCGTCGGCGAGAACGCGGCGGCAACTTGCTTTAGTGCGAACTCAGCCTGATGACGGCTGCGGTCGTCTAGACCGGAGGTGTCGTCGAGCAGTTGCTCTGCCCAACGCACTGTCAACAGGTAGCTCTGCTTCCAGAAGTCGAAATACGCATTGGAGTTCCACTCGGGATCCCGGAATCGGTTGTCACCGGCCTCGGGCTCGGCGACCGGATGGCTTTCGACGCCGGCGATCTTGTGCAGCGTATTCTGCCATACCTGCAAATAGCCCGCGAGCAATGTTCCTTGCGCTTCTGACAATCGTGAGGGATCGGACGACCACGACTGCCATAGCGTCGCGAAAGCCTTCGAAGGTTCAGGCAACTCCAGGCTGCCGGAAGAAGCTGCTGGCTGTTTTGTCAGCGCTGCGACGCCGCCCTGCTTCTCGAGCATTTCGGACCACACCTTCGCGCCCATTTCCATGGCGCGCAGGATGTTTTGCCCAAGCTCGACTGGATCCTTGACCTGATAGGCGCTGAGGTCGAGGTTTCCGGGGGGGAGCGCCTTCTGCATGGAAGTGCCTTTGGATGGGGCCACCAGCTTACCAGCGCCTTGCATGGCGCGCCGGGCTCGGTGACTCGTTGAAGTTTATAACTGCCACTACGGTGTGAACATTTCAGCGCTACCGAACCAAAGCAGCAGGCCCTGAGTGATACCCCGAACGTCGGCCCGCCACAATTCGGCGACAGAACAGGCGATGTGCAGGTCGCCGCGAAGGTTAACCCTGGCGAGGCTACGGAATCATGAGTATTGCACTGCAGCAATCTGGTCAAAGCCTACGATGGACGCACACTTGAGCCGAATTGCACATAAGTCTCGTCAGCACTGCCCGGCCAGCTCAGCTCCGTCCGCAAGGGCGAAGCCTGAAGCGAAAGCCTTGGCGGCGGCCGTTATCGCTGTTGCCCTTGCCATCACTGCTGCATTGCCGGGCTGCGGCACGACAGTGAACACACCGCTACCGGACGTGAAGGCCAAGGCAGCGGTCCCGGAAGGCGGCGTGAAGCCGAAAACGAGCGCGGAGCAGAAACAGGCCATCGACGACCTGATCGCCAAGCGTGACGCGCCACGCTAGCAGCGTCTCCTGTTCCAGCCGGTACAGCGCCCCGGGTCAGTTCCCGTCATTGTGGACCCCAGCAGCCGAATTACATCGGCGCGGAGGATGCTTCAATGACCGACATCTCACTGCCGGCGATCAACGAGACCCGTGCGTTTGGCGCGACGGCGAAGCTGACCGATTTCCGCAGCATAGCCCGAATGGGCTACATCGCGATCCTCATATCCTTCGGTGGCTTCGGCCTGTGGGCGGCAACCGCGCCGCTCGACAGCGCAGCGGTGGCGTCTGGAACCGTCGCCGTCACGTCCGACAAGAAGCCGATCCAGCATCTGGAAGGCGGCATCGTCCAGGAGATCCTGGTGGTCGAAAACCAACGGGTGCGCGCAGGCCAGATGCTGTTCAAGCTACAACCGTTGCAGGCACAATCCACCGCCGAGGTCTTGCGCAAGCAGCTCAACGGCTCGCTCGCCCAGGAGGCGCGATTGCTCGCCGAGCGCGATTTGAAATCGCGCATCGAATACCCAGAACAACTCATGGCCGTCCGCCACCTGCCGGATGTGGCCTCCACGATCTACGACCAGGAGAAGCAGTTCGCCGAACGCAAGCGCATGCTTGACGGCCAGGTCGACATCTTTAAGCGCCGCATCGATCAGACGAAGAGCGACATCGCAGGCAAGCAGGAGCGCGAAGCGGCACTGCGCGGCTGGGTCACCAGCATGCGCGAGGAGCTCAATCGTCTACGCCCGACCGTAGAGGCCGGCTATTTCGCGAAGAATCGCTTCTCGGACAAGGAACGCGAGTTGCTGCGCCAGGAAGGCGAGCTCGGTCTCATTCGGAACGATATCCGCCGCAGCCAGCAGACCATTGCCGAGAACGAGGTCTCGATTCGCAACACGCTGCAGACCCAGGTGCAGGAAGCCGCTCAACAGTTGGGCGACGTGCGCGGCAAGCTGACCGACCTGCGCGAGAAGATCCAAGTCGCGCAGGACGTGCTGAGCCGCGTCGATGTCCGCGCTCCGCAGGACGGTGTCGTGCAGGGCCTCAAGGTGCATTCGATCGGCCATGTGGTACGCCCCGGCGAGCCGATGGCAGAGATGGTGACGGTCGACGACGGCCTCATCATGACGGCCCGCGTTTCGCCCAATGACATCGACATGGTCGTGTCGGGCCAGAAGGCGGAGATCCGCTTTCCCGCGTTTGCTTCCCGCCAAACCAAGGCGACACTCGGTAAAGTCGATTCGATCAGTCCCGACGCGACCTTTGATCCCAACACCAAGCAGACCTTCTACAGCGCGCGAGTGTCGATCGACATGGAGACGTTGCCTCCCGATCTGCGCAACAAGCTGACGCCGGGCATGCCCGCCACTGTGCTCATCACGACCGGCGAACGGACCATGCTGAAGTTCCTCGTCGGCCCACTGTTCGATGCACTGGCTCGCACCATGCGGGAGCGGTGATCCCTCGCGTTGATTGCGTGGTGGGCCCGTAACCGGCACGTCCTGCTGGGCTGCCCGACTGCAGATCTCGACCGGCAATTGTCCGTCAAGCCTATCTTCGCGGGTGTCATTTGCCTTGCATTGACCGCAATCTCTGAGCCAATTACAGACGAACGCTCCGTGATCGCGCCGCCATGGCGTGCTACGAGAGGGCTCCCGTCGGCATTGGACAGGACGATTAGCTTGACTTCTGCCATCACCCGCATCCGCCCCATCCGCTCGGCACTCGCTGGACTGGCGATGTTGGGGGCGACGCTGCTGCCGATGGCTTCACCCTCGCACGCGCAAAGCTTGATCTTCGACGACGAGATCGAGGAGTTGCTTAAGGAATATGCGCGCCCGATTCTCAAGACCGCGGGTCTGGAACAGGGCAACGTCGCGATGCGGATCATAAACGATCCGACTTTCAACGCGTTCGTCCTCGATGGTCGCAACGTATTCATGCACACCGGCCTGTTGATGCAGGCAGATACGCCCAACCAGGTGATCGGCGTCATCGCCCACGAGGTCGGCCACATCGATGGCGCGCATATGGCCGCACTGCGCTCCGAAATGCAGCGTATGCAGACCGGGATGCTGATCACGCGCATCATCGGTATCGCTGCCGCGGTTCTGGCTCGCTCTGGCGCCGCGG
The DNA here is from genome assembly GCA_947475855.1 of Bradyrhizobiaceae bacterium. Classification (GTDB taxonomy): domain Bacteria; phylum Pseudomonadota; class Alphaproteobacteria; order Rhizobiales; family Hyphomicrobiaceae; genus CAMDPA01. Next base: position 6,508 of record CANJPN010000138.1, on the reverse strand, counting down.
TAATGGCCGGTGACGACATCTGGCTGAAGACGTTTCTCGCCCGCCGCCGCTCACAGGAAGGTGCCGCTGACCAGGCCGGCTTGAAGTTCCTGACCGCCACCGGTCAGTCCGGGCGCGGCATGATCGAGACCTTCGAGCGGCTCGGCATGGAGAATCGAGCATACGGGGTGAACCCCTACCTGCTCAGCCATCCGACAGAGCGCACCCGCATCGCCCAGCTCAAGCAGAACGCCGAAGCGAGCCCGCACTACAACGTGAAGGATAAGCCGGAGCTGCAGCTCCGCCATGATCTTGTCCGCGCCAAGCTGCGCGGTTTCACGCTGCCGGCGCAGGACGTGTTCCGCATGTATCCGGCCGAGGACAAGTCTCTGCCCGCCCGCTATGCCCGTGCGATTGCGGCCAACTGTTCTGGATCGTGCTCGAAGGCCATTGGCGATATCGACGCCCTGATTAAGGATCGTCCAAACAGCCCGTATTTCTGGGAGCTGAAGGGCCACGTCTATTCCAAGGAAGGCCGGTTCGCGTTGGCGGTTCCCGCGATCCGCCAGGCCCTCAAGCTCAACGGCAACCGCTCGCACCTCTTGCGTATGGAACTTGCCAAGGGCATCGTCGAAGCCGGTGACCTCGCCCAGTACGACGAGGCGATCCGCATCCTGGAGGTCTCGATCGACACGCGTCCCGACGACATCGGCGGCTATCGCACTCTGGCCCGGGCGTATGCTGCCAAGCAGCGGGTTGCGGAAGCCGACGTAGCGATGGCTCAAGCGCATTTGATTTCGGGAGACCCGAAACAAGCGCTAATCTTTGCAAAGCGCGGCCAACGGGCATTGCCCAGCGGCAGCCGGCCCTGGTTGAAGGCGGACGACATCTTGAAGACGCTGCCGCGGGAGTTGCGGGAGCGGGAGTAGAAGAATAACGAGCCGGCAATGACGAGTGCGGCCTGCATCACGCCGTGCAATGACCTTGCGTCCGGTGCTTGGGCGGGCCATTTGGTTAGCGAATCCTTTCGTTCTCCAGGTGGGCGAGCGATCGAACTGAAATTGGCGAGCGCGAGTTTTACGCGTTCAAGTCTGGAGAGATGATGATGGCAGACGGCATTCTGACCCGCGCTTTGGGCGCGCTGAACAGTCCCAAAGGCGTCGTGCTGGCTGGCGTCGCAGCACTCTCGATGGTTTCGCTGCTGGGCATTGCCGAGAGGGGCCCGGCCGCGACTGGCATGACCGCTGGCAGCATTGCTGTGCACGCTCAGACGGCGCCTGCGGCTTCTACTTCCAAGCCGAGTTCGTTTACTTCTGATCAGATCAAGGACCTCCACGCCGTCATCAAGGACTACCTGATGACCAATCCGGAGGTGTTGGCCGAGGTAAGCCAGGCCCTTGAGCGCAAGCAGGCCGCTGAGCAGGCAGCGAAAGCCGAGAAGTTCCTCGTCGAAAACAAGCCTAAGGTATTCGCCCACAACGGGGATGTCGTAATTGGCAATCCCAAAGGCGACGTCACCATCGTCGAGTTCTTCGACTACAACTGTGGATGGTGCAAGCGCGCCCTCGACGACATCCAGAAGTTGACCAAGGCGGACCCCCGGGTTCGGGTAGTGCTCAAGGAATACCCGATTTTCGGCGGTCCGATCTCGGTCACGGCGGCGAAGGCGGCATTGGCCTCGATCAAGCAGAACAAATACTGGGAGTACCACTCCGCCTTGATGCGCGAGAAGCAGGTGACGGAGCAGAACCTGTTCGTCATTGCGCAACGCGTAGGTCTCGATGTCGCCAAGCTCAAGGTGGACATGGCCGATAAGCGCTACGACGCGACGATTCAGCAGAATATCGAAGTCGGGCAAGGCCTTGGTATCGAGGGAACACCCGGTTTCGTGATCGATTCACGCGTCAATGTCGGCTATGTGGCGGCCGATGGCATGCAGCAGATGCTGGCCGAGATCCGCAAGACCGGCTGCAAGATGTGCTAGTCGCCGACAAGCTACCTGCCTGCATGAACCATTGGTTTTCTGATCACTCTACAAGGCCCGATCGCTCGTCGATCGGGCCTTGTTGCTGAACAAACCTGTGAGTGGTCGACGCTGTGGCTGCGGGTGGTTGCGCGGCGGTCTTTCGCACTGGTGAGAAAGCTGATACACGGGCCTCTGCCAACGTGTTGCCTCCAAGGCACAGGCTGGCGATCTCGACCAGTTTTGGCCGCGCGTCGCCGGCCACCCAGCCGCCTCTGCTTCTTTCAGGGCGGCGATCTAGCCGTCGGAAAAAGATGTCGCCGCCGATTTTCGTCCTCAATGGACCCAACCTCAACATGCTCGGGAAGCGTGAGCCGGCCATCTACGGCACGGCGACGCTCGCTGACGTGCGGCAGATCGTTGAATCGCATGCGGCAAGCGTGGGAGTCGCGACCGACTTCCGCCAGACCAACAGCGAAGGCGAACTGATCGAGTGGGTGCACGAGGCGCGCGATCGCGCATCCGGCATCGTGCTCAATGCCGGCGCCTATACGCACACGTCGATCGCGCTGTTCGACGCGCTGAAGTCGGCGGAGCTTCCGGTAGTCGAAGTCCACCTGTCGAATATCTTCGCACGCGAGAGTTTTCGTCATCATTCCTATGTGGCGATGGCGGCGGTAGGAGTCATTTGCGGTTTTGGCGTCAGGGGGTACACGATGGCCCTCGACGCTTTGATCGAGCATTTCAAGAAGCCGGCGGCGTAAAGCTGCCGGCCGGGCCCCGCCCCACGTTCTCCGGGCAAGGGCGGGTCGTCAGGGAAGGGCGAGTATAGAATGGCTAAAGAGAGCAAGGATAAAATCGGCATCGAGCAGGAGGCGATCCGTGAGCTGGCGCAGCTCCTGGTCGAGACCGGGCTGTCCGAGATCGAAATCGAGAAGGCCGGCCTGCGCATTCGCGTAGCGCGCAACCTGACCATTGCGGCTGGCGCGTATGCGGCGCCCGCAGCGGCCTCGGCCGCCGGTGCGGCACTGCCCGCCGCCGCCGCAGCTCCGGTCGATCCTTCGATGCATCCCGGCGCGGTGAAGTCGCCGATGGTCGGCACCGCCTACCGAGCTCCCGAGCCTGGCGCGGCGTTCTTCATCGAGGTCGGTTCGCGTGTCAGCCAGGGCCAGACCTTGCTGATCATCGAAGCCATGAAGACGATGAACCACATTCCCGCGCCGAAGTCCGGCACGGTTACGCATATCCTTTTCGAGAACGGCCAACCCGTCGAATTCGGCGAGCCCCTGGTCGTTATCGAGTGAATGAGGGAGTTGGGAGTAGGGAGTTGGGAATAGGGACAATGGAGCAAGACGCACCTTCCCAATTGCCACTTCCCACTTCCCTATTCCCTGCGAGCGCAGCGAGCCCTCATGTTCGATAAAGTTCTGATTGCCAATCGCGGAGAGATCGCGCTGCGCATCCAGCGTGCGTGCAAGGAGCTCGGCATCGCGACCGTGGCCGTGCACTCGACTGCCGATGCCGACGCCATGCACGTCCGCCTCGCTGATGAGAGCGTTTGCATCGGCCCCCCGCCGGCGTCCGAGAGCTATCTGAACATTCCCCGCCTGCTGGCCGCCTGCGAGATCACCGGCGCCGACGCGGTCCATCCCGGTTACGGCTTCCTGTCGGAGAACGCGCGCTTCGCCGAGATCCTGGAAGAGCACCAGATCACGTTCATCGGCCCGACGTCCGAGCACATCCGGATCATGGGCGACAAGATCGAAGCCAAGGAAACCGCCAAGCGGCTCGGCATCCCCGTCGTTCCGGGCTCGGACGGCGCGGTTACCACGGAGGCCGAGGCCTTGGCCGTCGCCAAGGCGATGGGCTACCCTGTGCTGATCAAGGCCGCTTCCGGCGGCGGCGGACGCGGCATGAAGGTCGCGCGCTCGGAGGCCGAGATCGGCTCGGCGCTGTCCACCGCGCGCGCCGAGGCCAAGGCCGCGTTTGGCGACGACAGCGTCTATATCGAGAAGTACCTGCAGAAGCCGCGCCACATCGAGATCCAGGTGTTCGGCGACGGCCGCGGCAACGCCGTGCATCTGGGCGAGCGCGACTGCTCGTTGCAGCGCCGCCACCAGAAGGTCTGGGAGGAGGCGCCGAGCCCCGCCCTCAACGATGCACAGCGCCAGAAGATCGGCTCGACCGTCGCAGCAGCGATGCAGAAGCTCAAGTATCGCGGCGCTGGCACCGTCGAGTTCCTCTACGAGGACGGCGAGTTCTACTTCATCGAGATGAACACGCGCCTGCAGGTCGAGCATCCCGTGACCGAAGCGATCACCGGCATCGACCTCGTGCTGGAGCAGCTCCGCGTCGCGTCGGGCTCGCCGCTTTCCATGCGCCAGGAGGACATCACGTTCTCCGGTCACGCCATCGAGTGCCGCATCAATGCGGAGAATCCGAAGACGTTCCGCCCCTCGCCCGGCAAGATCACGTATTGGCATCCCCCCGGCGGCCTCGGCGTGCGCGTCGATTCTGGCGTCTACCAGGGCTATCGAATCCCGCCCAACTACGACAGCTTGATCGGCAAGCTGATCGTGCACGGCAAGAACCGCAACGAGTGCCTGATGCGGTTGCGCCGCTGCCTGTCGGAGTTCGTGATCGACGGCGTCGAGACGACCACGCCGTTGTTCTCCGAGCTGGTCCGCCAACCCGACATCGTCAATGGCATCTATGACATCCATTGGCTCGAGCGCTTCCTCGGCAAGCAGGATTGAGCAACGAGATCGAGCAACAAGATGGCCCCGCGCGGGTTTCGCGCGAGGCTCGCATAGTGACGGGAGCGGGGCAGAGGTGCGCCGCAGTTTTAGCTTGTATGAGCGGCGCTCCGCCGCCCCGCCTTCGGGTTTCACCAGCGTAGCGTTCGACCGATGACGCGCGAAAGCGCAAGGGTTTACTGACATCGCCGGCTGCAGTTGATCCGCATTGAACCGCTTTGACGGCACCGCCGGTTGCCGGACGGCCGACGGATCGACTTTCACCGAGCCTGCAGCGAGCAGGACATCCGCGGTACCCGAGCCCCGCACCTCATCCCAAGACGCCTCCGGAGACGACCCGTCGTGGTGCTGACGAGGGGAGAATATGATGGGCGAGGGGGGCGGGGATAAGTGGTACGCGCTCGAATTGGGAGGGGCTGCCCCCGCAGGTCCCCCGAGGTCTCGGCATCACGGTGGCGACAGCAACTCCCCCGAAAGCTGCCGAAGGGAACGTTACCCGATTGGGCCTTTAGCAAACCCGCTGGTCCAATGTCATGGTGCGTCGCACAACTATCTCATTGTAAAATAGCAACACAGAATACAACTTTCGATTTTGAACGAAGTTACGTATCGCCCATCAGGTCGCCGCATTAGTCATCTCGTAGCGGTGTTCGACAATAGCGTCTGCGTCCAGCTCGATCCCGTCGACCTCAATTGAGCACTTGGCCCGTTTAGCTGGATCATTTCCATGAGGAAATTCGCCTCTCTTTGCTTGGCCGTCGCAGGTCTCTTCTTCGGCATGCCGCCGGCCTCTGCGGCCGACCTCGGTGGCAGCATCAAGGATACTCCGGCCCCGCACGCCGTTCCCAGCCCGTGGCAGATGAGCTTCACGACCTACGGGTGGGCAAGCTGGATGTCGGGCAATGCCAGCGTCAAGGGACGCTCGCTATCACTCGAAGCGACCCCAAAGGACGTCATCAACGCATTGGACTGGTCGCAGATCCCGGCATGGATGAGCTCGTTCGAGGCGCGCAACGGCCGCTTCAGCGTATTCAAGACATCGTGTACGCGAAGCTCGCAGGCTCGGCTCGTTTCGCCCGTGCAACCCAGGGGCGGCTCGTCTCGACGTCCCTGGCCGGCCGTGTCGAAGCGGATTTCGAGCAAGCCGTTGTGGAGTTCGGAGCGGGCTACGAGATCTGGTCCAGCGGCGCGTCCGAGGGCAGCCGAACCGCGCTCGATCTGATCGTCGGTGGTCGCTACTGGTATCAGAACGCGAGCGTTTCAGCCGACCTTGCTGCGACGGTCGCGGTGGCCGGACCTCTAGGCATCGTCGATCTCGAAGCGTCAGGCGGCCGCGTCATCGCCCGGTCCAAGTCGATCGACTGGGTCGATCCGTTCATCGGCGCCAAGCTGCGCCATCAGGTGGCGCCGGGCCAGGCATTCAATCTGCGCGGCGATGTCGGCGGTTTCGGCGTGGGAAGCGACTTCACCTGGCAAACCATCGCAACAATGGATTGGCGATTGTTCAAGGGTGCCGGGTACACCTTCGACGCCTATCTCGGATACAGGGCCTTGTCGGTGGATTACTCCAAGGGGTCAGGAACGAATCTGTACCGTTTCGATGCGATCCAACACGGTCCGGTGCTGGGCGGCACGGTTCGCTTCTGAAGGGGGGTCGGCGGGCAGCTGTCCGCCGCAACTATTTCTTGCTCATTCTCAAGGTTTCGATGGGCAGCTCGCCGAACAGAGACTTGTAGCGCCCCGAAAAACGCCCATGGTCCCAGAAGCCGCAAGCTTCTGAGACTTGTCCGACTGTTTCGAAACGACCGCT
>CANJPN010000137.1 GCA_947475855.1 Bradyrhizobiaceae bacterium | reverse complement strand
GGGGTGCTCTTGGTTCTTGAGGTGGAGGTTCTTCACCCCTCGATCCTCAAGACCCGGCACTTCCCATTCCGTTACCGCAGGCTATTCTGGCTTCCAAGGCACGTCGCAGGCACCCCATGCCACTGGCTAGCGCGCGAGCGCTTTCGTTCACTGACCCCAATCTGCCTGACGTGGGCGGATGATCTCATGCACCGAGCTGGGTGACAAGCAGACCCTGGCCAGCAGACCCTGGCCTGCATTCGTTTCTCGACTGGCGGCTTTCTGGTCCGCAGGCAAGCGGTGGACCGCACTCTGGCCCTGGTCTACGGTCAGCGCGGGCTGCGCTCCTGGCGCATCAAGTCGAAACTACACGCAACACCGGTGAGGCGATGGCAAAGAAACGCATGGTGCTCGAGATCGGCATGGGCACCGATATCCGCGGCTCGGACTCGACCAAGGCGGCGTGCCGTGCGCTACGTGATGCCTTGTGGCACAACTCGCTTTCGATTGCGCCGGCGCTCGGCAAGCCACTCGAAGAAATGATCGTCGACGTGCACATCGGCGTTCCGCGCCCGGAGACCGTCGACAAGGCCGAAGTGCTCAAAGTCATGCCCTACGGCAAAGGCACCGTCACCGTCGTCGAAGGCGGTCTCGAAATCCGCAATGACGAAGGCACCGGCAGCACGTTGATCGCCAACGCATGCGCCGTCGTCAGCCTCGACATCTGATTGGAGAGATCAGTCATGAAGACCCGCGTCATACTCGAGCTCGGCACCGGCAACGATCTGCACGGCTCCAACTATACGACGGCGGCGTTGCGCGCGGTTCAGGATGCGCTGCATCACAGCTCGCTCTCGTTCGTCCGATCCTTGAAGATCGACAAGACCAAGCTGGAGGTCGATGTGACCATCGGCGTGCAACAGCCTGACAAGGTCGATATCGAGAAGGTCAAGGCGTCGCTGCCGATTGGCCGCGTGACGGTCAAGGCGGTGAAGGGCGGCCTCGATGTTCCTGATCCCGAGAACAATGATCCCGCTGTCATCGCCAGCGCCGCAATTGCCGTCCGCATCGACGTGCAGTGAACGCGATCGGCGCCGGCCAAGGCCGGTTTGCTGATTGCCATGGCGGTCAGCGCTTGTCCTGTAGTGCGCCCGAAATCAGCGCCGCCCTGGCTCGCTCCTTAAAGCTTTGCGGCGCGTCGAGCGCCATGCGCTGCAAAGCGGCGGCAATCCAGGTGTGTTTGCCGTCTGCAAACGCCCCGCGCCAGAGAAGTCTTGCAACGTCGAGTGGCGTTGCAAACTTGAGCGCCCCAAGGGCAGGGATCAATGCTTGCTCTGTCTCGGTCATCTCGGTACCGAGCGGAAACACCGGTAGCAGCCCTTCTCGCCGTGCAGGCCCCAAAGCAGCGGCGATCGCCTCAGGCGTATTGTTCGACGCCGAAGCCGGAAGCCGGAACGACGAGCCGAGCTTTCCGGCGTGCGTCGCATCGCGCTGCAACTCCGGCTGGAAGCGGCTGTCTGCGATTGCGAGCATGGCTTCCACCACTTCACGATCCGTCCGCCCACGCACGTCGGCCACGCCGTACTCGGTGACATAGACATCGCGAAGCTGGCGCGGGATGCTGGTATTGGCATATCGCCAGACGATGTTGGACGTCGCTTTGCCCCCGCCGGCCCCACGCGTGGCCCGCGCCGCGATGATCGAGCGAGCGCCGGGCAATGCGTGCGCTTGCACCACGAAGTCGCATTGCCCGCCGATACCGCTGACCACGCGGCCGTCATCGAGCGCATCCGAAGATGCCGCTCCAAGCAGCGTCAAGATCAACGCCGTGTTCACGAACCGCGCGTCGCGCCGCTGCGCGACCTTGGCCGCAGTATCTCCCGCGAGCGTGTTGGTGAACGAGATCCCGGTCATCGCAATTTCCGCAAGCTCGACTTCCGGCATTGAGCGAAGCGCATCGTAGAAGCTGCGGCTTCCCAGGAAGAAACCCGCGTGCACAACCGCGCGCCCATGGCTCGTCTCGACATGCCTCTTCAAAACGCCTGTACGTTTGAGGGCGAGAAAGCCGTCCACCAGCATCTCGCTGCACCCGTACAGACCTTGATCGAACGGCGTGAACTCCGCCCCCTCCGGCTGCTTTTCACCGAGCCGGGCGACCAGTGCACGGAATTCCGCGTTCCGCGTATGGCGCAGAACGAGTGCGTGGCACAGTGCATCCGAGAAAGAGCCGATTCCGATTTGCAGCGTTCCGCCATCCTTGATCATCGTCGCTGCATGCAGCGCCATGGCGTAGTCCGCGAGAGAGACCGGTTCTTTCGGCGGTGCGAACAGCTCGAAATGCGGACGCGCAGGTTCGAGAAGGATGTCGATATCCGAGGTTGCGATATCTGCATCCCCGGTCATGTACGGAAGGTTGTCGTTGATCTCGCCCACGGTGACGATCGGCTCGCCCGACCGCCGCCGCCGCTCGATGTAAGGTTTGAGATCGAGCGCGATATCCGGATTGGAGGAAAGGCTGAGGCGGTTGCGGGCATCGGTGGGCCGCGCTGCCATCAATTGCGCAAGGACGTTGACCCCTTCGCGCTCGAGATGCGCTGTGACATGCGAATAGCTGAGACTGGCGTAGCTTTGCTGCATCAGCGAATTGGAGAGCCACTGCCCCGCTTGAAGAAAGAACTCGTGCACCTCGACGTTGGCAGGAAGCGTCCCGTCCCTGATCGCCTCGGCATAGGCGAGATCGGGCCAAGTCCCGAACAGGCGGTCGAGCAGGGGCGCAACGAAGCGGCGTTCAATGTCGCTCTTGTAGGCAGGCCGCACGAGGCTGAGACCGGTCAGGATGCGCAGTTTGATCGATCGATCCGCCAATGCCAGTTGGTAAAGTGCGTTGACGAGCAGGTTCGGCTTCCCGATTCCGACGGGAATGGCCATCACGATGCGGCGCCCCACGCGATCGACGATCGCTTCTGCAGCGCGGGTGGGGAGAGCGTGGACGATCGTATCGGGCATGGCGCTCGCTTGTATGTCGGCCTGCGTCACTTCCGAATAGCATGCCTGGCTGATCTAGCCACAACTGCCGACGAATTGGCTGATTGCGAAATGATGCGGTGCACAAGTCAAGGCGTCTTCACGAACTTCTCAACAAGCCAAGCTGATGAATCACGACTCATGTTGCTTGGATGTGCTAAAAAGCCTTCAATAGCGTTCGTAGTGGTGCCACAAATTTCAATCATACATTGGCATGTCGAGCTGGACATTCGATTTGGGAGGCCAAGCCCATGCTGTCCAAGCAGCGTTGCCCACATACGGGCATTGTGAACTTCTTTACGCAAATCGATCCGTTCCTATCGGTCGGTTCGATCATGAAGCAGGCCGATCGCGAAGGCGCCTACTGCTGGCGCTGGTATGGTGCATCCCGGACCATCACGGGCATCGCATCAGACATGCGGTCCGCTGAGAATCTGTTGCGCGATGCGTACAGCCACCGCGCAGACCGAACTCTGGCACGCGACGATCGCTAGCCGCCGCATCGGGTGCCCAAGGCATTTTTTACCGGCTGAAAGCTGCGCCGGTGAAGCGCGCACACGCCAAGCTCGGCGAGAGCAGCCTTGTGCTCCGGCGTACCGTATCCCTTGTGCCGCTCGAACCCGTAGCCGGGATGGCTGCGGGCGAGGTCGATCATGATGCGGTCTCTCGTTACCTTCGCGATGATTGAGGCGGCCGCGATCGAAAGTGAAGTAGCGTCGCCGCCGACGATCGCTTGTGCGGCACAAGGCAATTTCGGAAGCCGATTGCCATCGACCAGCACCATCCGCGGCCTCAGAGGCAGTTTGCCGACAGCCTCCGACATGGCCCAGAACGTGGCGCGCAGGATATTCATGCTGTCGACCAACTCGACGCTGGCGATACCGACGCCGATCCCGCGCGCCGAAGCCATGATTGCATCGAACAGTTCGTTTCTGGCGTCTGAGGTGAGCGCCTTCGAATCGTCGATTCCGGCCGGCAATGATTGCGGATCGAGAATCACGGCTGCGGCTACCACAGGCCCTGCCCACGGTCCGCGCCCGGCTTCGTCGATTCCGGCAACCGGATATTCGCCGCCAGCGATTGCGCTCATTTCGACATCGAATGTCGGAGCTTGCCTGCTGCGGGCCGAGGATGTGAGGCGAGAACTTACCTTCATGGCCAATCGCTAAGCAATCGTCGATGTCATTGTCAAAGGCCCTCCCGCAATTGTCCACGTTTCCAGTCCACGGCTCCTCTATTCGCGCAGCGGGCTTGCATCCCTGAGCGCGGACCAAACACAGTCAAAACAAGCTCAACTGCTGCCCCGCGCTCCCAGGGGCCCGGAACAGGTCTGTGCGCAGCGGCTTTCTCTCTCGATCGAAGCCAAGCCGCTGCAAGGCCAGCCGGAACCGCATCGCTATTTGCTGGGCATATGGCCCAGTGCCTTTTTGCCTGAGACCAAATTGCGCTGAGTAGTCGCGACCGCTGTGCATCGACTGGAGGAGGTGCAGCACTCGCTCGGCCCGGTCAGGATAGTCGGTCACCAGCCATTCGCGGAAGATGTCCTTCAACTCCAGTGGAAGACGCAGCATTACGTATCCTGCACTGCTCGCGCCAGCATCACGCGCGGCTGTCAGAATGCTTTCGATCTCGTGGTCATTGAGACCCGGAACGATCGGCGCGACCATCACCTGTGTCGGGATGCCCGCGGCTGCCAGTTCCTTGACGGCTGCCAGTCGCTTCGAAGGCGTAGCAGCGCGCGGCTCCATGCTTCGAGCGAGACGCCTGTCGAGTGTCGTAACTGACAGTGCGACCTTTACCAGTCCGTCCCGCGCCATCCGTGCCAGGATGTCGATGTCGCGCACGACCAATACCGATTTGGTCACGATGCCGACGGGGTGCCGCGCAGCGGCCAGCACTTCGAGCACGCTGCGCGTAATGCGATGCTCGCGCTCGATCGGCTGGTAGGGGTCGGTCACGGTTCCGAGCGCGATCGTCTTGGGCACGTAATTCCGGCTCGAAAGCTCCTTTGTCAGCGCCTCCGCCGCGTTGATCTTTGCGTAGAGCTCCGACTCGAAATCGAGGCCCGGAGAATGCCCGAGAAATGCGTGGCTCGGCCGCGCGTAGCAATAAGAACAGCCGTGCTCGCAGCCGCGGTACGGATTTATCGACTGGTCGAAGCTGATGTCTGGACTGTCATTGCGTGAGATGATGCTTCGCGCGATCTCACGACGAACGTTCGTGACGAAGGGACGGCTGTCGGAAAGTCCCTCCCAGCCGTCATCGAACGCTTCGCGACGCTCGGACTCGTAACGCCCTGTCGCGTTGGATCTCGCCCCTCTGCCCCGCCGAAGCTCAGCAGTGACCGAAATGGCAACGCGCCGGCCCGCGATCTGCTGACCATCGATTCCCGGCTGGTGCGATTCTTCCACGTTTCATCACCTCCGCCAGAGCTGTTGCGCGACAAGTGGCACTGTAATCCAAAAACGAGAACATTAAAAGAACAAAAAGACGCTGGAAGGTTGGGTGTGAACCCGAAAATGTATCCCTCGGGCTGGCGCTCGAAGTCGCGCCGCATTATGTGTCCGCTCCATGATCACCGTCGTTATCCCGACCCTGAATGCGGAGACTTCGCTCGCAGCGACGCTCACGTCGCTCGTTCCCGGAGCGGTCGATGGCGTTATCCGGCAGGTCGTCATCGTGGATGGTGGCTCGAGTGACCGCACTTTGCGGATCGCGGAAGACTCCGGCGCCGACATTGTGCGATCCGAGCCTGGGCGCGGCCGTCAGTTGCGTGCGGGAACTGAAGCGGCTCGGTTTCCTTGGCTGTTGTTCATTCATGCCGACACCGTTCTCGATGCCGGCTGGGAGCGCGAGGTCTCGGCATTCGTGGAGCGCGTCGATGTTGGCCAGCGTCCACTGTCGGCGGCGGCGTTCCGCTTTGCGCTGGACGACATGGGCTTTCTGCCGCGCTTGATCGAGTTAGGCGTCGCCATTCGTTGCACAATGTTGCGCTTGCCGTACGGCGACCAGGGGCTGCTCATCCCGCGACGGCTCTACGACCAGATCGGGGGCTTCAAACCGATGCCGCTGATGGAAGATGTGGACATCGTGCGGCGGCTGGGCCGGAACCGCACTTTGATCCTGCGAACAGCAGCGGTTACCAGCGCTATTCGCTACAAGCGCGATGGTTACTTGCGTCGCGCCTCTCGCAACTTGACGTGCCTGGGACTGTTTCTGATGCGCGCTCCGTTGCCTTGGATCGTGCGCCTGTATGGTGGAAGATCTGGTTGATCTGCCGGACGAGCCGCATCTGCAGCTGGTCCCAACAAGAATTCGCAGCCGGCATTCGAATGAATGCACTGGCTTTCCAAGTAGATGAGCAAAGTTTTGCAAACCGGGAGAAGCCCAATGAGGCAGATGAACCGCCGCAATTTCGTTCTGTCCACGACTATGGCCGGTATCGTGTTCGGTCTTGATAAGCCGCTCGAGATTTTTCCTTCGGCACTCGCGCAGTCGGCTGGCCCGCACCCGATGAATCCCAAAGGGGCCTTGTTCCACAAATTCAAGGTTGGTGGTATCGATGTCACAACCGTCTACGACGGAGGTATCTACCGCGAACACGACGCCGCATTTATCAAGAATGCGTCGATTGACGACACCAAGGCCTCGCTGAAGGCGTCGAACCTTCCAGAAGACCGGGTGCCGAACTCCTACACGGTCACGTTCGTCACGATTGGCGGTCGCACCTACATGTTCGATAGCGGTAACGGCGTAGGTGGTGCACCGGGCACTGGCGTTCTCGCCGAGAACATGAAGGCTGCCGGCATCGATGCGTCGAAACTGGCCGCCATCGTGGTCGGCCACTTCCACCCGGACCACATTTTCGGCCTCTACACCAAGGACAACGCGCAGGTGTTCGCCAACACCGAGATCATCGTTCCTGAGGTCGAATACAAGTTCTGGGTCGATCCAGCTTCGGTCGAGAAGTTGCCGGAGGCCCGTCGCGGTCTCGCCCGCCGGATTCAGGCGACCTTGCCGCAATGGAAGAACATCAAGCAGGTCGCCAACGACAAGGACGCCGTCGCGGGTATTCGTGTCGTCCCGACGCCAGGCCACACACCTGGCCACACGAGCTTCCTCGTCTCTGATGGCAGCGGCCAGGTCATGGTGCTCGGCGACGTCACCAATCTTCCCGCGCTGAACATGCGCAATCCAGGCTGGCACGTCGCTTTCGACCAGGACGCACCGCTGGCGGAAACGACTCGCCGCCGAACGTTCGATCGCGTCATCGCCGACAAACTCGTCTGCACCGGCTATCACTGGGGCATGCCTGGCGCCGGCACCGTCGCCAAGGATGGCAACGGCTACGCATTCGTTCCCGTCGCTTGAACGCGCAATGAATGAGGCCGGCGGAACGACATGCAACCCCGTGTTTCGTCCGCCGGTCCACCTTTCTCGGGACATCGATCGCGAACTTCTGGCGTTGCGCGACGCCCCTTCTCCTTGCGCCTCGTCGTGATGGTCAAGGAACCCCTCGCGGGGCGTGTTAAGACCCGCCTCGGCCGCCAGATCGGAACGGTCGCGGCGACGAGCTTCTACCGCCATGCAGCATCTGCCGTCGTTCGCCGGGTGTCGTGTACCGCGCGTTGGCAGACTTGGCTCGCTGTCGCCCCCGACACCATGGCGTCGAGCAGGTTTTGGCCCGGCGGCTTACCACGCCGCGCGCAGGGCTCCGGCGATCTCGGCCAGCGCATGCAGCGGATATTGGATTGGCATGGCCATGGCCCAATCCTCATCGTCGGAACCGACATCCCGGCGATCCGGCAATGCCATATCGCAGCAGCTTTCAAGGCGCTCGGGCGATCGGACGCCGTTCTCGGACCTACTCCCGACGGTGGTTTTTGGCTGGTCGGCTTGAAGCGGTCACCTGCCATACCCAGGCCATTCTCCCACGTCCGCTGGTCTAGCCGATACGCCCTGGCCGACACCCTAGCGAACCTCGTTGGCGCGGGTACAAGTTTCGCCGCAACCTTGTCCGATGTCGACGACGCCGGGGGCTGGCGCGACGTGCGTTCGTGGTCCGGCCGCACCATCCTCCCGGTTGCTGTCCGATCTTGACGCGAAGCCGCCGCTGGCAGATCTGTTCCTTGAACATCACGACAGTGGAGCCCAACCATGTCCGCCTACAAGTCCATCGCGCCAGCAGGTGCGTTCTCGCAGTGGCCGTCCGGCATGGAAGCCGAGATGCGCGCGAACCTGATGAACGCCATCGTCGGTTCCACGCTTGTGTCGGAGACCGACAAGGTCCGCGTTTGGCACCTTCTGATTCCGGCCGGCAAGCGATGCGGGTTCCACCGCCACGTGCTCGACTACTTCTGGACTTGCCATACCCATGGTACCGCACGCGGCTATTACGAGGACGGCAGCATCACCGAGTCGGTTCATTTTCCAGGTGATACGCGCCATCTGAATTACGCCAAGGATGAGCACTTGGTGCACTGCGTTGAGAACATCGGCACCACGGACCTTCTCTTCACGACAGTCGAATACAAGCAGAGTGCCAATGCGCCGTTGCCGGTGCCGGAAGAAGTCCGGTTGAAGCTGCCCCAGGCGGCTTGATGTACATGCCGTCTGCCGGCGGGGTTACCCCGTATTGACCTGGCGGGAATTCCGCATACAATATCCGCGCAACTCGGATGCCCAGGTTGTTGACGAAATTAGAAGTCGCTCGAGGAGACGGACCATGACGAAGGTTTGGAGCAAGCCTGAGATCGCCGAAGAAGACGTTGGCATGGAAGTGACCAGCTACGAGTCGGCAGACATCGACATCGAGATTTGAAGCCTCGGCTGGCGGAAGTTTCGTCAGGCGCTTGGTTTTGACGGCGGCCGCTTGGCCGCCGTTTTCGTTCCCAGTCCCGAATTCACGTGCCTCAAAGCGCGCAGCATGAAACAAGGTTCATCACCCCTTTGCTGATCAAGGTCCTTGGTGCCGGCGCTGGTGGCGGCTTTCCGCAATGGAACTGCAATGGTCCCCTGAGCCGCGCGGCCTGGGATGGCAACCCGGATGTGACCGCCCTCACCCAAGCCTCTGTCGCAGTCAGTGCGGACGGGGAGCGCTGGGCGCTGCTGAACGCGTCCCCCGACATCCGACAGCAGATCATCGCGACGCCGGCCTTGCAGCCCCGCACCGATGGCTCTCTGCGCAACAGCCCGATTCGCGCTGTGGTGCTGACCGGGGCCGATGTCGATCAGGTCGCGGGCTTGCTGACGCTGCGCGAGCGTCAGCCCTTCACGATCTTCGCCAGCCGCCGAGTTCTCGATACGCTTGCTGCCAATTCGATCTTTAATGTTCTGGCTCCCGATTGTGTCGCCCGTCTCGATCTCCCCTTGGGCGAGCAGCGATGGCTGACGGACCACGGCCAGGATCTCGGCCTTTACGTCCGCCCGTTCTGCGTGCCGGGCAAGATAGCGCTCTATCTCGAGGACAAGTCGGCTGGCGCAGGCTTCGGCACGCGTGATGGCGATACGATCGGTCTCGAGGTCGGGAATCGCGCAGGCATGCGGTTCTATTACTTGCCGACGTGCGCAGTTCTCAGTCCCGAACTCGCGGCCTGCCTCGAAGGCGCGCCGCTGATTTTCGTAGATGGAACGTTGTTTGACGATGATGAACTGATCCGCCAGGGCCTGCTCGACAAGACCGGGCAGCGCATGGGTCACATCAGCATGAATGGCCCGCAGGGCTCGCTTGCGGCTTTTGCTTCCCTCAAAGTGTCGCGCCGCGTCTATATTCATGTCAACAATTCCAATCCCGTCCTCGATCGGCGCTCGCCCCAGCGTCGCCAGGTCTTGGACGCAGGATGGGAGATCGCGTGCGACGGGATGGAGATCGAGTTGTGAGCCCCGCCAAAGGATTCGACGAGCAAGGTAAGCTGCTCACTCCCGATGAGCTGGAGGCTGCACTTCGCGCCATCGGAGCGGAGCGCTACCACGATAGGCATCCTTTTCATCACCTTCTGCACGGCGGCAAGCTCGGCAAGGGACAGGTCCAGGCTTGGGCGCTCAACCGCTACTGCTATCAGTCCGCGGTGCCCAGGAAGGACGCAGCCTTGATGAGCCGCGTGGAAGATCGGGAGCTGCGCCGCGAATGGCGTCATCGGATCGAAGATCACGACGGCGGTTTTACAGGCGAAGAAGGGGGCATCGAGCGTTGGCTCGTCCTCACCACCGGCCTGGGCATCGACCGCGACTACGTCATCTCGATGAAGGGCGCGCTTCCAGCCACCCGCTTCGCTGTTGAAGCATATGTCCGCTTCGTGCGCGAAAACACGCTGGTCGAAGCCGTTGCTTCCTCGCTCACCGAGTTGTTCGCGCCGACCATCCATCGCGAACGCATCGTCGGCATGCTGGAGAACTACGACTTCATCGACGATTCCGTGATGCAGTATTTCAGCCGTCGGCTCGACCAGGCGACGAACGATGCCGACTTTGCACTGGCCTATATCAAGCAGCATGCACGCACGCCGGAGCAGCAGGCCGGCTGCCTCGATGCGCTTCGTTTCAAATGCAATGTGCTGTGGTCGCAACTGGATGCTCTCTACTTCGCCTATGTCGATCCGGGGTTCATACCGCCGGGGGCTTTCGTGCCTGAAGGCGCCGGCGCTTCGATCCTCTCCGCCAAGTTCGCCTCGTTGAGGACGCGATGAGCGAGCCCGCGCGGACCCAGATGACCAGGGACAGCGTCCCCATAATCGCGCGCCACGCCAAACTGCGCTTCGACGAGACGCGCCAGCGCTGGCTGCTGTTGGTACCGGAGAAGATCCTGACCCCCAGCGATACCGCAGTCGAAATCCTGCAACTCTGCGATGGCGATCGAAACGTCCGTGCGATCGCGGCGTCTCTTGCCAAGGCCTACGCTGCACCGGTCGATGAAATCCTTGCAGACATTCTGCCGCTGCTGCAGTCGCTCGCCGACAAGGGGCATGTGGTGACATGACGACGACGGCCAAAGAGCCTGCGCCGAACGTCGGCAAGCCCATGCCCGGTCCGCCCATCGGACTTCTCGCCGAGCTGACCCACCGCTGCCCCCTACAGTGCCCATACTGTTCGAACCCGTTGCAGCTCAAGTCCGTCCGCAATGAGCTCACCACCGACGAGTGGCTGCGCGTGCTCGACGAAGCAGCCGATCTCGGCGTTCTTCAAATCCACCTTTCCGGTGGCGAGCCCGCCTCGCGCCGGGACCTTGAGCCGATCGTTGAGAAGTGCGCCAACCGCGGCCTTTACTCCAATCTCATCACGTCCGGCATCGGATTGCCTCGCGAGCGCCTGGAAAAACTTGCAGCGGCGGGTATCGATCACGTCCAGCTCTCGATGCAGGACGCAGATTCCGCCAATTGCGATCGTATCGCAGGTTACGAGGGCGCGCATAAGCGCAAGCTGGAACTGGCGCGGAACGTGCGCGCGCTGGGCCTGCCGTTGACGCTTAACGCGCCTGTGCACCGCCACAACCTCGACAACCTCGAAGCCCTCATCGCGCTCGCCGTCGAACTCGGCGCGGCCCGCATCGAGATCGCGAACGTCCAGTACTACGCCTGGGCCCTCGCCAACCGCGCCGCCCTGATGCCGACCCGCGATCAGGTCCGCCGATGCCTTGGCGTAGTCCAGGCCGCGCGCGAGCGGCTGAAGGGCGTGCTCGCCATCGACTTCGTCGCGCCGGACTACTACGCCAAACGCCCAAAACCCTGCATGGGCGGATGGGGCCGCGGCATCATCGTCGTCACGCCGGCGGGCAAGGTCCTTCCCTGCCACGCCGCCGAAACGCTGCCGGGAATGTCGTTCGAAAATATCAGGACCCACGCGCTCGGCGATATCTGGCGCAACTCGCCCGCCTTTAACTCCTATCGCGGCACCGCGTGGATGCCAGAACCCTGCCAGAGCTGTGAGCTGAAGGAAAAAGACTGGGGCGGTTGCCGCTGCCAGGCTCTCGCCATGACAGGTGACGCCAAGGCAACCGACCCCGCCTGCGATCGCTCGCCATTCCACGCTCGAATGGTCGAGCTGGCAGATACAGAATCCGCCACCGAACCGCCCCCGTTCCGCTATCGCCGTTAGCATGTGAGGCTCTCCTCCCCCTTGCGGGGGAGGTGGCGCACTTCGTCGGCGCCTGCGCCGGAGAAGAAGCAAAAAAAGCGCCGGAGGGGGATAATCAGCAGAGCCCCAGCATGACCTCCAAGTTCTGCACGGCAGCGCCCGACGCCCCCTTGCCCAGGTTGTCGAGCTTGGCGACGAGAACCGCTTGCCCGCGCGCGTCGTTGCCGAACACCGTTAGCTCCAGCATGTTCGTGTCGTTCAGCGCTTCCGCCTCGATCTTGCCGCCCTTGCGCGACCCAGCGCTCGGCGGCACCACTTTGACCCAGCGCGAGCCCGCGTAGCGCTTCGTCAGCACCGCTTCGAGATCGCCGGCCTTTGGTTTGCCCGTCAGCGTATCGAGATGCAACGGCACCGACACCAGCATCCCCTGGCGGAAGTTGCCGACCGAAGGCACGAAGATCGGCCGCCGAGTCAGCTTCGAATACGCCTGCAATTCCGGCAGATGCTTGTGCTCCAACGCCAGTCCGTAAAGCTCGAACGACGGTGCCTTTCCGGCCTCGTAGTCGGCGATCATCGACTT
>CANJPN010000136.1 GCA_947475855.1 Bradyrhizobiaceae bacterium | reverse complement strand
CGTATTCCATTTAAGAATACTAAGCTGCCAAAAATTCACTGGTAAGGAACACCAGAGTAGCTATTCTCGAAAACGGTGAATTGCTTGGCTTGGCGTGGCATGAGCGACATGGCCGGATCGCCCGGCTGGTCTGAACGCTGGCGGGAGATGCTCATGAAGTATTCGAGGCGCGACGCAAAAGCCCACTCGCGCAAGCACATGCGCGGGATCTGGGCGGCAGCCGCCACACCCTTCAAGCGCGACACGCTCGCCATCGACGAGGATGGCCTTCGCCGCAACATTCGGCACTGGCTCGACGATCTCGGCATCGACGGCCTTTTCATCGCCGGCAAGCAGGGCGAGTTTTTCTCGATGTCGCTCGACGAGCGAAAGCGCGTGATGCAGATCGCGGTCGAAGAGGCGCGCGCGACCAGGGGCCGGACGCCGCAGACGATCATGTCTGCATCGGACCAGAACCTCGACACCGTGATCGAGCTCGCTCAATATGCGCAGCAGATCGGCGGCGACTACATCGTCGTGCATGCGCCTACGCTGCATTTCCACGACGCGCACGACGAATGCGTGATGGAGTATTACAAGTATATCTCCAGCAAGGTCGACATCGGCATGGCGCTCTGGAGCCACCCCGACAACGGCTTCCTCATGTCGCCGCAGTTGTGCTCGCGCCTGGCCGACATCGAGAACGTCGTCGCCATCAAGTACTCGGTCCCGCGCGACATGTACGTGGAGCTGACCCGCCTTGCCGGCGACCGCATCCTCGTCTCGACCGCGTCCGAGAAGGAGTGGCTGGACAACATCCTCGAGCTCGGTTGGCAACTCTATCTGTGTTCTTCGCCGCCCTACACGCTGCAGACCAAGGCTGATCTGCGCATGCGCGAGTACACCGATCTGGCGTTCGCGGGCAAAGCCGCCGAAGCGAAGGCGGTGTGGGAGAGCCTGCAGCCCGTGCGGCACGCGATCAGTCGCACGAAGCCGAAAGAGAAGCCTTACGCGCACCAAAAATACTGGCAGGAGCTTTTGGGGCAGGTAGGCGGTCCCGTGCGCCGGCCATTGCTGGAGCTGACCGACGCCGAGAAGGCTGCGACCCGCGCCGCGTTCGAAACGTGTGGTCTGCAGTTATCAGGCAGCGCCACGGCGGCGGCCGCAGAATAGAGTCGCGCGGCACCCGCTGAGCCGATGAAGACCAACGCTGGAGGCTGCGACATGAACCTGCACCAGAAGCTCAAGCCCTTCAATTTTCAGCACTGGATCTCGGAAAACCAGCAGTTCTTGAAGCCGCCGGTCGGTAACAAGCAACTGTTCGACGACAACAGCGGCATGATCGTGATGATCGTCGGCGGGCCCAATCAGCGCGTCGACTTCCACGACGACCCGGTCGAGGAGTTCTTCTATCAACTCAAGGGCGACATGCTCTTGAAGATCGCGGAAGGCGGCAAGATCTACGACGTGCCGATCCGTGAGGGTGACGTTTTTCTGCTTCCGCCGCACACCCGCCATTCGCCCCAGAGGCCAATTGCGGGTTCGGTCGGTCTCGTTGTCGAAAGTCCGCGGCAGCCGCAACATCGCGACGGCTTCGAGTGGTTCTGCTTCAATTGCGGCGATCGCGTGCACCGAGTCGAGGTGGCGGTGAAGGACATCGTCAAGGACCTGCCGCCACTCTTCTCGGCCTATTACGGCGACGTGGCCGCCCGCACCTGTAAATCCTGCGGCACGGTCCACCCCGGCAAAGAAGCGCCTGCGGGCTGGGCGAACCTCTGAGCGAGGAGCGAACGTCGGCCTGGCTTAGTCAGCCCCGTCTCGTCGACGTGAGGTCGTCGCGCTTCTGCCGTCAGCGAGCTGGATACTTGCGCGCCATCGCCTCGAAGAACCCCTGCGCCTTCAGCTCGGCTGCGATGCCGCCGTCCACATAGTCCTCGAGCTTCCGGCTTGCTTGTGGCGCGGCGACCGCTTCGATGATGGCCGTCGCAGCCTCCGGTAGAAACTCCGCGTTGACCGGCGTCTGCGCTTTGAAGTCGGAATAGATGATGTCGATCACCTTGGGATCAGAAATTGCGATCGCCTTCTGCAGTACGGCCTTCGCCCGGGTCTCGTCGGTGAGCGCGAGCCTGTTGCCTTCGATCGTGGCTTTCTGAAAGCGCAAGATCAGGTCGCGCTTCTGGCTCAGCGAATCGCGCCGCGTGACGAGAGCGGTGAACAACCAGGGAATGCTTTGGTTGGCAAAATCCACCAGCGACGTGAGCCCCGTTGCGTAGGCGAGCGTGCGATCGGGCTCGTTGACCGGCGTCGCGGCGATAGAGCCGGACCGAAGTGCGTCGAGGCGCTTGACGCCTGCCTCCCTGATGGTGACGTCGCCTCGCTTCAGGCCGAGCTTGTCGAGCATCATGGCCAGGGTCGTATCGCTTTCCGAGCCGAAGCTGCTGATGCCCACGGCGCCCCCCTTGAGATCCGCGGCCGATTTGACGCCCGGCGCCGCGATCAGCGCGAAGCGAATGTGGTTGCTGAGCGAGCCGAAGGCCCGCAGATCCGCCCCGCCCGCGTTCGCGCGCACCACCGAAGACAAACCGATGTGCATGGCGTCGATCCGGCCGGTTCCGAATGCCGTCTCGATCCCGCGGCCGCCCGTCATCGGCACGATTTCTAGCTTCAGTCCGTTCGCCTCGTAGATGCCGGCGGCGTCGGCCATCCAGATCGCGAGGAATGTATTGGCGGGAGAGGACTGTCCGACTTTGAAGGGCGTCAGCTCCGCACACCGCGCCGATCCGCTGAACGAAACCAGCATGGCGAGCGCTATCGCGCGCAAATAGGTGCTCATCGTTTCGCTCCCCGTGTCGCCGCGCACGTCTTTTTGTGCCGAGTGCTATTCCTTCGCAGTTCCGCGGGCTTTCGCAAGGTATGCGCCGATCTCGCCGACGACCCCGCGCCGGAACAACATCACCGTCGTGACGAAGATCACGCCCTGGATCACCAGAACCCACTCGCCGAACTGCGCTAGATAGTTCTGCATAGCGATGATGATCGCTGCGCCGACGAACGGGCCAAGCACGGTGCCCATGCCGCCGACCAGTGTCATGAGGACGACCTCGCCAGACATCTGCCAGGTTACGTCGGTGAGCGTAGCGAGCTGGAATACGATCGCCTTTGTTGCCCCCGCCAGCCCGGACAAAGCTGCCGACAGCACGAACGCCAAGAGCTTGTAGTTATCGACCTTGTAGCCAAGAGAAATCGCACGTGGCTCGTTCTCGCGGATCGCCTTCAGCACCTGGCCGAACGGTGAATGGATCGTGCGATAGATCACGAGAAAACCGGCGAGGAAGATCGCCAGCACGACGTAGTACAAAGTGAAGTCGTTGCGAATGTCGATCACGCCGAACAGCGCCCGGCGCGGGATCGACTGGATGCCGTCTTCGCCTCCGGTGAACTTCGCCTGCACGCAGAAGAAGAACACCATCTGGGCCAGCGCAAGCGTTACCATTGCAAAGTAAATGCCTTGGCGGCGGATGGCGATCAGCCCGGCGACGAGGCCGAGCGCAGCAGAAACGAGCATGCCCGCGAGAATTCCGATCTCGGTGGGAAACCCCCACGTCTTCACCGTGTACCCGGAAACGTACGCGGCGAACCCGAAGAACATCGCATGTCCGAAGGACAGCAGGCCGACATAGCCGATCAGCAAGTTGAAGGCGCAGGCGAACAGCGCGAAGCACAGCACCTTCATCAGGAACACGGGATAGATGAAGAACGGCGCGACCGCGAGTGCCGCTGCCAGCGCGAGGATCATGAGGCTGTCGTTGGATTTCATGCCGGCCTCACCGCTGCGTTCCGAAGAGACCCGCCGGACGGATCATGAGTACGATCGCCATGATGATGAAAATCACCGTATTCGAGGCTTCGGGGTAGAACACCTTCGTGAAGCCTTCGACGATCCCGAGCCCGAAGCCGGTGACGATCGAGCCGAGGATCGACCCCATGCCTCCGATTACGACGACCGCAAATACCACGATGATAAGGTTGGCGCCCATGACGGGGGTCACCGAATAGATCGGGGCCGCGAGCACGCCGGCAAGCCCCGCTAGCGCGACGCCGAACCCGTAAGTGAGCGTGATCATCCGCGGCACATTTATGCCGAATGCTTGCACCAGTTGCGGGTTCTCGGTCGCAGCCCTCAGGTAGGCGCCGAGCTTCGTGCGCTCGATCAGGAACCAGGTGCCCAGGCACACGACGAGCGAGAACATGACGATGAAGCCGCGATACCACGGCAGGAACATGAAGCCCAGATTGACGCCGCCCGGCAACGGGTTCTGGTAGGGCAGCCCCGACGAGCCGAACTGCTTGCGAAACAGACCCTCGAATATCAGAGCGAGCCCGAACGTCAGAAGCAGACCGTACAGATGATCGAGATGATAAAGCCGCGACAGCAGCAGACGCTCGACGATGATACCCGTTAACCCGATGATCAAAGGCGCAACCACGAGCGCAACCCAGAACGGCAGTCCCGCGTACTGCAAAAGCATCCACGCAGCGAATGCGCCCATCATGTACTGGGCGCCGTGCGTGAAGTTGATCACGTTGAGCATGCCGAAGATAACGGCAAGCCCCAGACTGAGGAGCGCGTAGAACGCACCATTGATGAGGCCGAGCAATAGCTGCCCGAACAATGCTTGTGGGGGTACGCCGAGCAGCTCGAACATGTGAAATATGAAGCCTAGCAGCTAGAGTCTGGCAAAACGGACGCGGGCGGGGCCGGAGCACGGTGCTGGTTCGGCAGCACCTGTACCCCGGCCCCTATTGCCTCACTTCACGAGGGGGCAGCCGCCTTGCTCGATCGGTCGGAAAGCCTCGCTTGCCGGGATCGTGGAGGCGAGCTTGTAGTAGTCCCATGGACCCTTGCTCTCTTCGGGCTTTTTGACCTGGAAAAGGTACATGTCGTGGATCTTCCGGCCATCCTGCCGGACGACGCCCTTGCCGAACAACCGGTCCTCGGTCGGCATTTCCTTCATTTTCGAAATGACCTTCGCGCCATCGCCATCGCTGCCGAGCGCAGTCACGGCTTTCAAGTAATGGAGGACGGACGAGTAGACCCCGGCGTGAACCATTGACGGTTGAACGCCCTTGTTGGCCGGCGCGAATTCCTTGGCGTAAGCGCGGTTGTTGTCGTTGAGGTCCCAGTACCACGCTTCAGTGAAAGTCAGGCCCTGAGCCGTCTTGAGACCAAGCGAATGGATGTCCGAAATGAAGATCAGCAGCGAGGCAAGCTTTTGGCCCCCCTGCACGATCCCGAACTCCGCGGCCTGCTTGATTGCGTTGGTGGTGTCGCCGCCTGCGTTGGCGAGCCCGATGACCTGCGCCTTCGAGGCCTGAGCCTGAAGCAGGAACGAGGAGAAGTCCTGGCCCGGAAACGGATGGCGAACCTTGCCGAGCACTTTGCCGCCATTCTTCTCGACGACGGCAGATGTGTCGCGTTCCAAGGCATGACCGAACGCGTAGTCGGCGGTCACGAAGAACCACGACTTGCCGTCCGCCGTTTTCGCAAGTGCGTTGCCGGTACCGTTGGCGAGCGACCACGTATCGTAGACCCAGTGGATGCTGTTGGGCGAGCACTGAGAACCGGTGAGGTCGGATGTGGCGGCGCCTGAAACGAGCACGACCTTGTTCTTTTCGCGACCGATCGAGTTGACCGCCAGGGCAGTCGTCGTCGAGACGAGGTCGACGATAACGTCGACTTTGTCGACGTCGAACCACTGCCTGGCGATGTTCGAGGAAATGTCGGCTTTGTTTTGGTGATCAGCGCCGATCACTTCGACCTTTATCCCCTTCGCCGCGGCCCCGAAATCCTCGACCGCCTTTCGTGCCGACCAGACCGAGCCTTGGCCGGTGAAGTCGGCGTAGAGGCCGGACATATCGGTGAGCACACCGATCTTGATAACGCCGTCGGTCATCTGAGCCTGCGCGCCGAAACTGCCTGCCGATAGCAGTGCCGCAGCGGCGGCTGCCTTGAATGTTCCTCGCATAGTGTGCGTCTCCTTGGGTTGGCCGGCTAAACGCCGAGATAAGTAGTGAGCTTTTCTTTGTTCGCCTCGAGCGCGCTATTGGGGATCATGTCGATGACATGTCCATGCTCGACCACGTAGTGCCTGTCCGCCACCGTTGCGGCGAAGTGAAAGTTCTGCTCGACCAACAGGACAGTGAAGCCCCGCCGGCGCAAAGTACGAATGATTTCCCCGATATGTTGGACGATGACGGGCGCGAGCCCCTCTGTCGGCTCGTCGAGGAGCAGCAACTCCGCCCCCGTCCGAAGGATGCGCGCGATGGCCAGCATCTGCTGCTCGCCACCGGATAGCTTGGTGCCCTGGCTCGCTCCGCGCTCGAGCAGGCGTGGGAACAACTCGTAGATCTCCTCCAGGCTGAGTCCGCCCGGTCGCAAGACAGGTGGCAGCGTCAGGTTTTCGCGAACGCTGAGCGACGAGAAGATGCCGCGTTCTTCCGGACAGTAGGCAATGCCGAGCTGCGCGATCATGTTGGATGATAAGCCAACGGTCTCTTTCCCGCCGTAGATCACTGAGCCCTGGCGTTTGCGAAGGATGCCCATGATCGAGCGCATAGTCGTGGTCTTGCCCGCGCCGTTGCGGCCAAGCAGTGTCACGACTTCGCCCTTCATCACGTCGAACGTCATGCCATGCAGGACATGGCTTTCGCCGTACCAGGCGTTGAGATCCCTTACCGTCAGAAGTGGGGCGTCTCGCGCTGTGTTGCCAGCCTCAGCCATGGGTGCCTCCGTTGGCGTTCCCGCTGCTTTGGCCTGCACTCTCCGCGCTGCCCTGGCCCGTCCCCATGTAAGCCTCGATCACCGCCGGATTGCGCGATACCACCGAATAGCTGCCTTCAGCCAGAACTTCGCCGCGTGCCAGTACCGTGATCTGGTCGCACAGGTCGGCGACCACGGACATGTTGTGTTCGACCATCAGGATCGTGCGGTTCTGCGAAATCTTCCGGATCAGCGCCGATACCCGCGAGATGTCTTCGCGCGCCATGCCGGCCATCGGTTCGTCGAGCAAGAGAAGCTCCGGATCGAGCGCCAGCGTCGTCGCGATTTCCAGCGCACGCTTGCGGCCATAGGGGAGTTCCACGGCCGTCAGCCCTGCGTATTCACTGAGCCCAACTGCGTCCAAGAGCTCGAGCGCGCGCCCATCGAGGGATGACAATGTGCTTTCCGGTCGCCAAAAATGGAATGAGTTTCCAAGTGGCCGCTGCAGCGCAATGCGGACATTCTCAACGAGGTTCAAGTTCGGAAAGGTCGCCGAAATCTGAAAACTGCGAACGAGCCCCAATCGAGCGACATCGGCCGGTGCTGTCCGTGTGATGTCGCGCCCTTTGAAGAAGATCGCGCCGGAGGTCGGCTGCAGGAACTTCGTGATCAGGTTGAAACACGTCGTCTTGCCCGCGCCATTCGGCCCGATAAGAGCGTGAATCGAGCCTCGCCGGACCTTCAGATTGACGTCGTTGACGGCTCTGAAGCCCCGGAACTCCTTGGTAAGTCCGCGAGTCTCGACAATGGAATCTTCGGTAGTGTTCAAGGCGGCTCCGTGTCGGAGACAATTGATCGATCAAGCGCGGATGAACACTATCCGTTCGCTACCATTCTCACCATGACCTTTTCCGGGAATGGAGTTCTTCGACAAAGTGTGTTCTGGTGAAAGGTCTCGGCTTCTGCTTACGGCTTCCTCCGTCACACTTTGCCGATGATACGTACGGCTTCGGTCACGCGTTTCGAATCGACCGCCAAGAACCGGGCGAACTCGGTCTGATCCTGATAGGCGATCTCCTGGTTGAGTTTCTGCATTGCCTGTTCGAATGGCGAACTGGTGACCACGTTGCGCGTTTCCGTTCTGAGGCGGGCGATGACCGGCTCGGGCGTAGCCTTGGGCGCGAACAGTCCGACCCACAGATAGAACTCCACGTCCCAGCCCTGCTCTTTCGCGGTCGGCACGTCAGGGAACGCCTGCACTCGCTTGTTTCCGAAGCAGCATAGCGCACGTGCTCTTCCCGATTTGACGTGCGAACTCGCGGCAGCGAACGACACCGCCGTTACCTGTGCATGATTGCCCAGCATCGCCGTGATCGCCGGCCCGCCACCGGCCGTAGGCAGGTGCTTCAGCTCGATACCCGCGGCCTTGAGGAACAGCGCGATCGGGAGGTGAGCCGCGCCATGCAGACCGGACGAGCTGAAGATCAGCTGCCCCGGCTTATTGCGGGCATCATCGACCAGATCCTTCAGCGTCCGGTAAGGGGTCTCGCTCGAGGTGATCAGCACCAGCGGATCCGCGATGAACCGCGCGACCGGTATGAAGTCGTCCATCGTGAACTTCACCGGTCGGCCATAGACCCGGTCGACTTCGGCAAAGCCGGAGAGCGATACGAGGTGGACGAGCAGCGTGTAGCCGTCGGGTTTCGCGGCAGCTGCAACCTGTGCCCCGACCGCACCTGCCGCCCCGGTTTTGGTGTCCACCACGACCGGTTGCTTGACGAGCGTCTCGAGAACCGCCGCGTAGGGCCTTATCACGAGGTCGGAAGAGCCGCCGGCAGGGAACGCGTTGACGATGGTGATCGCGCGGGACGGATAGACTTCCTGGGCTTGTGTGCCGAGCGGCAGCGTACCGCTGGCAATACCGGCCGTGGCTCCAGCCACGAAATTGCGCCTGTCCATCGCTGATCCCCACGTGTGCCATGACCTGACAAGGGACCATCGTGACACGAATTGCGCTATCGTGTCTCGTGGAGGGCGCCCTGAAATCGCCGGTCCTCGACGGTTGAGCCGGCGTATCGATGAAAATCGCTCCGCCAACCGTTCGGCCGCCGGCGCTATGCATGAAACGACGGTGGGCCTCGTTGACACTCACTGCCTGGGGGGTATGTTCACTCCACATTGTTCGCGGCCCGAGGGCCAGCGCTAAGGGGTGCGATTTGGCTAGTTTCGAACTACTCGAGCCTCGCTCGCTCGGGGAAGCATTTGCGTTGCTGGACTCCGACGATCCCGCCGTGCGTCCCTTCGGTGGCGGCACGGCGCTGATGCTGATGATGAAGGCACAGATCTTCAAGCCAGTCCGCCTTGTCAGTCTCCGTTTGCTGGGAGGCCCCCTTCACGGGATCGAATTGGCAGCAGACAAGAGCGCCTTCCGGATCGGCGCTATGACCACGTTTGCCGAACTCGAGCACTCCCCAGACATCCGCGCTCATTTGCCTGTCGTTACCCAGACGATGTTGACGCTCGCGAACGTGCGCGTGCGCAACGTCGCGACGATCGGCGGCAACCTCGCCCACGGCGATCCCCATCTCGATTTGCCGCCCGTGTGGACCGCGCTGGATGCAAAGGTGAGGATCGCAAGCAAGGCCGGCGAACGCACCATCCCCGTGCAGGAACTGTTCGCAGGTTACTACGAGACGACGCTGAAGCACGGGGAGATCATCACCGGTATCGACGTACCCGTTCGGCCGAAATGGACTTCGCATTACGCCAAGGTCACGACCCGGGCTCAGCATGATTGGCCAGCACTCGGATTAGCGGTATCGGCGCAATTTGATGGCAAGCGCATCAATGACATCCGTGTCGTCCTGAGCGCCGCCGTCGACCGGCCGTCACGCATGAAGGGTGCAGAAGCCGTTCTTCGCGGCGCCGAAATTGACGATGCGGTGCTCTCTAGGGCTGCCGATGCAGCGTTGGGCGAGGTCCATATCGAGTCCGACCTGCGTGGCTCGGCTGATTACAAACAGCATCTCCTGCGCGTCCATCTCGGTCGCGCCGTCAAGGCACTGTCGCCTCGGGGCGACCAAGCGACAATCCAGAGGGCCTGAACGCCATGGCCGCAGCAATCGGTTCGAGCATCGGCAAGTCGTTTGCTCGCCTGGAGTCGCGTGACAAGGTCACCGGCCGGGCCGACTACACGCATCATCTACGTCTGCCCGGAATGCTATACGGAAAGATCTTCCGCAGCACCTTGCCCCACGCCAGGATTAAGCGCGTCGACACCTCGGCGGCGAGCGCGCTCGAAGGCGTCTACCAGGTCGTTACCATCGACGACATCCGCAAGGTCATCCCAAACCCCTATTACGGCCCCGCGTTCCACGACCAGCCGATCCTCGCGGACGGCAAGGTCCGCTTCGCCGGCGAGCCGGTGGCCGTTGTGCTGGCTTTCGACAAGCGCATCGCGGAGGAGGCGCTTGGTCTCATCGAGGTCGAGTACGAGGAACTGCCCGGCGTGTTCGACGAGGTCGAGGCCATGACCTCGACGACCCTCGTTCACGACGAGCTCAAGCCCGCCGCGACCTTTCCCGACCTCGCCCACCTCAAGGGCCGCAAGGCCACCAACGTCGCGCTGGACTACAAGCTGAGGCGCGGCGATACCGAGCGCGCCTTCGCCGAGGCCGATCACGTGTTCGAGCATACGTTCCGCGCCCAGCAGGTGATGCACACGCCGATGGAGCCGTTCGTCTCGATCGCCGACTTCAAGGACGGACAGCTGACTTTGCACACGGCCTCGCAAGGCCCGTCATTTGTGCGCATCGAGATTGCACGCCTTCTCGGCCTGCCTGAAAATCGCGTTCGCGTAAAAGTACCGTTCCTTGGCGGTGGTTTCGGCGGCAAGCTCTATATCAAGCTCGAAGCTCTGGTCACAGCGCTGTCGGTGATCGTCCGTCGGCCCGTCAAGATTGCGCTGACCATGGAAGAGCAGTTCTTCATGGTCACCCGCCATCCCTGCACGTTCACGATAAAAAGCGGCGTGACCAAGGATGGCAAGATCACAGCGCGCCACTGCGAAGTCGTGTGGAACGGAGGCGCTTACGCCGACATCGGGCCGCGTGTCACGCAGAAGGGTGGCTTCACC
This sequence comes from Bradyrhizobiaceae bacterium, assembly GCA_947475855.1. Classification (GTDB taxonomy): domain Bacteria; phylum Pseudomonadota; class Alphaproteobacteria; order Rhizobiales; family Hyphomicrobiaceae; genus CAMDPA01. The sequence continues at coordinate 1,788 of CANJPN010000136.1, read as the reverse complement.
TCGGCCGGCCCCTACGACATCGAAAACGTCACCATCAATTCCTACGCCGTCTATACGAACCGGCCACCCTGCGGCGCGCTGCGCGGGTTCGGCGCGCCGCAGACGGCGTGGGCCTACGAGTGCCATACCGATCTGATTGCGCAGGCGCTGGGCATCGACAAGATCGAGTTCCGCCGCAAGAACATGTTGCGCGAGGGCCGCCCGCAGGCATCCGGGACGCCGCTGCGCGATGCGGAGGTCGAGCGTGCGATGGATCAGGTTCTCGACCGCCTGCAGTGGAACAAACCATTGGACCGCGGCACCGGCCGCATCAGGCGGGGGCGCGGCATCGCCATCGGCTTCAAGGGCATTACCGCGCCGACCACGTCTGTCGCAATCGTTAACATGTATGGCGACGGTAGCTGCGGCCTCTACATCGGCACAGTCGATATGGGCCAGGGCTCGGACACCGTCATGGCGCAGATCGCGGGCGAGGTCCTGAATATCGACCCGACCACGATCCGCGTGATCCACCCCGATACCGACGTCACGCCTTATGATATGGGAACGCTCGGATCGCGCTCGACTTTCCACATGGGCAATGCAGTTCGTGCCGCAGCAGATGATGCCAAGTCCAAGATCGCAGCACTCGCTCGCGAGCTTGGTCTCCCCGAAGGCAGCAACGTGCCGCTGTCGGAGTTGTTGCGCCGGCGCTATGGTATGCAGGCCGGCAACATCATCGGCACCGGTAGCTTCATCCCTGACTATGAAAAGCCCGACACCGAAACCGGCCAGACCACGAAGGGCACGCCGTTCTGGGGCGTCGGTGCCGCTGGCGCGGAGGTCGAGATCGACACCGAGACTGGCCAGCTCACGATCCTGAAGCTGATCAACGTCGCTGACGTCGGCACCGCGCTGAACCCCATGGCCGTGCGCCAGCAGCTCTCCGGCTCCGGCATCATGCAGCTCGGGCACACCATCACCGAGAACATGGTGTTCCGCGATGGCCAGCTCACCAATGGCTCCCTGGCCGACTACAAGATCCCGAGCCTGCTCGATATGCCCGTCGAGTACATCAATGAGCACGTACCCAACGCTTACGACAAGGCAGGCCCCTTCGGTGCGAAAGGCACGGGCGAGAGCACGTCCATCGCGCTGTCGCCCGCGATCGGCAACGCTGTCGCGGATGCGATCGGCGTCCAGATCATGGACCTACCGATCACGGCAGAATCGATCTACCGCGCGCTCCAGAAGGCAAACGGCACACCCTTGGCCGAAGATTGACGAACCCGGAGACTGACGTTGACCATGCCCCGCAAGATCCGCTTCAAGCTCAACGGTCGGGCGGTCTCGACCGACGTGATGCCGCACGAGACAATTGTCGACATGCTCACCCAGCATTTCGACCTCACAGGCGCACGCGAAAGCTGCGGACAGGGCCTGTGCGGCTGCTGCACCGTGCACGTCGATGAAAAGCCCGTGTCGGGCTGCCTCTCGCTAGCGTGGTTTCTCGACGGCGCGAACGTGCGCACGATCGAGGGACTGGCCGACGGTGATAACCTTGATCCCGTCCAGCAGGCCTTCATCGAGACCGGCGCTTTCCAATGCGGATTCTGCACGCCGGGCTTCATCATGATGACGAAGAAGCTGATTGAGCAGCATCCCAAGCCGACCGACGACGAGATCCGGCACTACCTCACCGGCAATCTCTGCCGCTGCTCGGCCTATCCCGAAATCATCGAAGCGGTGAAGCTGGCAGCATCGAGGGTGGGGTTACGGAACTGAGAAAGCGACTACCGTTCGCTTCGG
>CANJPN010000135.1 GCA_947475855.1 Bradyrhizobiaceae bacterium | reverse complement strand
GATGCTCGTCGGTCCAGGCAAGCGGCTCATCGCCCTGAGGTCGGCCGTCGACAATGGCCAGGTGAAGAGTTCGGTCGAAGCCATCAGGGGCACGTATGCCAAATGGCGGAGCGAAGGCGTGACGCAAGCCGAACTCGACGCCGCCACTTCGCGAATGATCACCGGTTTCCGCGACGCGATCGATGATCCTTCCCGCGCCAACTCGCTCGTGATCGGCATGCAACTTGCCAGCCGCGAAATCTCAGAACTCTACAGCTACGAGTCTCGCATCGGAGGCACCGACAGAGCCGCGCTCAACAAGTTCATCACGGAAAGGTTTCCCGCACCCGAAAAGCTGGTCGCGGTCATCGTGACCCCGAGCGCGGAAGGCCTGGGTGCGACCTGCGTCGTGCGTGCCGCCGAGGAGGCCATGACCTGCCGGAAACCACCGCAATAAAAAGATCGCAGTCAGCGCTCCACTCGCAAGCCCTGGCCGGGCTGCTATAGTACCTTTCGTCCCATTCATCGCACAATCGCCAGACGGAGAAGCAGCATGCCTTATCGCGGCACGATCGCCGAGACGCTCAAGTTCAAGGGGCACAACGGCGACGAGGGCGACGCCTACTACGCGCGGCCGACCGCACCGGGCAGATACCCAGGCGTCGTACTCATCCATCATATGCCCGGCTGGGACGAGTGGATCACGGAAGCCGTGCGCAAGCTCGCTCTGCACGGGTTCGCGACTATTGCGCCGCATCTATATTTCCGGGAAGGCGGCTCGCCGGACGACGCGGCGGCAAAGGCACGCGACAAAGGCGGTGTATCCGACGCCCAGGTTGTCGGCGATGCTTCCGGCGCTGCTGCGTTCCTGCGCGCGCGCCCGGAGAGCAATGGCAAGGTCGGCGTGATCGGCTTCTGCTCGGGTGGACGGCATGCCTACCTCGTCGCTTGCACGCTGCCCAAGGAGATCAACGCCTGCGTCAACTGCTGGGGTGGCAACGTCGTCATCGACGATCCTAAGCTGCTCACGCCGCAGCGCCCCGTGCCACCGATCCAGATGACCGGCCAACTCGCTTGCCCAGTGCTCGGCCTGTTCGGCAACGAAGACCAGAACCCCAATCGCGATCACGTCAACCGGCTCGAGGACGCGCTCAAGAAGGCCGGAAAATCATACGATTTCCATCGCTACGACGGCGCGGGGCATGCGTTCTTCAATGCGTCTCGCGTGGCTTATCGGCCAGAGCAGGCAGCCGATGGTTGGGCGAAGGTGATGGCGTTCTACCATAAGCATCTCGGCTGACGAGCCGATCGCCAGGCGGGCGATACGAGGGGTTGCTTCGAAGCTTTGACGGCTTATCCGTCGGGCCATCCCAGAGGCCTGCCCCTGGATCCTTCCATTGTGTGCCAACATCGAGAGCAAGTGCAATGTGCTCGTATATAACGCATAAGGTTCGCGTCAGCGGCAGCGCCAAAGGTCCCTCGGGCTGGATGCGCGTCGATACCGCCAACGTCTACTTCGACCACCCGTTTCACGCACCTCTGGATCATGCGCTGGCGATCGATTTCGTCTGCCACGCCGATGGCGCCAAGGAGCGCGTCGCCGTGGAGCTGTCGGCGGAGTCCGCGCGTGAATTGGTCGCCAAGATCCTGATCGCCCTCAAGGAAGGCGAGATTGCCCACGAGCAGGCCGAGATGGCGGAACTGCACTATTGAACAGCGCGTCCGGTACGCCAGCAATCCGTCGCCAACAATTCTCCCTTGAGGAGCCCAGGCATGACTGCACTTGAACGGCCACGCACCTTCCACTGCGATCATGTGGGCTCACTGCTGCGTCCGGCGCAGCTTCTCGAGGCACGCGCAGGCAGAGACGCCGGCCGCCTAGGCTCCGCCGACTTGCGCGCTGTCGAGGACGACTGCATCCGCGATGCCATCTCGCGTCAACGAGATGCGGGTCTGGGCGTCATCACCGATGGAGACTTCCGCCGCTCGGCTTTCCATATCGACTTTCTAAATTCATTCGACGGCATCCGTTGGGACGAGATGCGCTTTCATCAGCCGTTCGCCAGCGGTCCGAGCGAGGGCGAGTCGCCGGCGGTGTTCCGGACGTTCGCACCGATCCGCCACAAGGTCCCGATCACCGTCGCCGACTGGAGATTCGCCCAAGCTTCGGCTGGTTCGACTGTTGCGAAAGTAACGATGCCATCGCCGACGTTCGCGCACTATCGCGGCGGGCGGGCAGCGATCGATCCTGCCGCCTACCCTGAGATGGGGCCTTTCTTTGCAGATCTTGCGGCTGCGTATCGTGCCGAGATCGCCGCACTCGCTGCCGCTGGATGCCGCTACGTGCAGCTCGACGAGGTGCACTTCACCTTCTTTTGCGATCCCAAGATGGTTGCCGCCCTTCGCGCCCGTGGCGAGGACCCGCAGGATCTCGCGCGCCTCTACGTCAAGCTGATCAACGATAGCGTCGCCGGGCGGCCCGCCGACATGGCAATCGGCGTTCATCTGTGTCGCGGGAACCGCCGCTCGAGCTGGGTTGCGGAAGGTGGCTATGAGCCGGTCGCGGAGCAGCTCTTCAATGAGATCGACGCCGACATCTTCCTGCTCGAGTATGACAGCGAGCGCGCCGGCGGCTTCGAGCCGCTGCGCTTCGCCCCGAAAGGAAAGCGGCTCGTGCTCGGTCTCGTCACCAGCAAGACCGGCGAAATGGAGGCCGAGGACGATCTCGTCCGCCGCATCGAGGAGGCCGGCCGTCACGCTCGTCTCGACGATCTCGCGATCGGCCCGCAATGCGGCTTCGCCAGCTCCACCGGCGGCAACAAGATCGACGCGGATGCACAGTGGCGCAAGCTGGCACTTTGCGCCAACGTCGCACGCCGCGTATGGGGACGGGCCGATTGAGCGATGCGGGTAGCCTTATTCGAGGGAGGAATAGCATCATGAGATTCTACATGCGTGCGGCGGTGACGGCTGCCGCCGTCTTCGCTGCTGCCTCAGCAACGGCCCAAACCTATCCGTCGCGTCCGATCCGCTTCGTCAACGCCTCAGTGGCCGGAGGTGGCGGCGACGTGATCGTGCGGTTTCTCGCGTCGCGTGTGCAGACACTGGCCGGACAGCCCGTGATCGTCGAGAACAAGCCTGGAGCCAACGGCAACATCGCCAACGAGCATGTGATCGCAGCGAGGCCCGACGGATACACTGTGCTGGTTGCCGCGAGTTCCGCAGTCATTGCCAATCGCTTCATCATGAAAGGCGTCGGCTACGATCCGCTCAGGGATCTCGATCCCGTGACCTCGGTGTTCAGGGTCGGGCTGGTGCTCGCGGTTCCACCGGGCTCGCCCGCCAAGACGCTGCCAGAACTCGTCGCCCATCTCAAATCGAAACCTGACAAGGTGCTCTACGGCATCCCCGCGACGAGCGTTCTGGGGGCTTCGGAGTTGTTCAAGATCCTGACCGGAACGAAGGGCACGGCCGTCGCCTACAAGTCGATGATGGATTCAGCCAAGGACGTTTCCAGCGGCGATATCGACTATTCGTTCGTCGATACCACGCTGGGCGTAGGGCAGGCGAAGGCCGGCAGGGTGCGCATCATCGGGACCTCGACGGCCAATCGGCTCGCCGCGGCGACGGACGTGCCGACATTGGCAGAATCCGGTCTCAAGGGCTACGAGTACATCAACTTCTGGGCGGCATGGCTGCCGGCCAAGTCGCCGCCGGAAGCCGCAACCAAGCTCAGCGACTGGCTCGGCCAGGTTGTGCGCATGGATGAGACTGTAAAGTTTCTGCAGGATCAGGCCGGCGAGGTGTGGCCGAGTACACCGGATGGCCTGCGCCAGCAGATGGTGGAGCATGATGCGTTGTGGAAGCGCATCGTCACCGAGGCCAAGATCGAGCCGCAGTGACAGAGGTCGGCTCGCCGACGTCGTGCCAGGAACTCAGAGAATTGACATGCCAACTCCCGACATCGCCTCTCCAAACCTCACGCTCGGCGTCATCGGCGCGGGAACAATGGGACGTGGCATCGCGCAGGTCGCTGCCGAAGGCGGCATAACCGTCAAGATCTTCGATGCCACCCCCGGAGCGGGCGAAGCAGCGCGTGCGTTCATCGAGAAGATGGTCGCGCGACAAGCAGAGAAGGGCACGATCACAGCTGCGGCCGCAAAGCTAATCTCGGCGCGCGTCACCGCCGCCGCCGATCTCGCGGAAGCCGCGCGCTGCGACATCGTCATTGAAGCGATCTACGAGGATCTCGAGGCCAAGCGAAAACTGTTCTCGGATCTGGAAGCTGCCGCCGGTCCCGATACGATCATTGCGACGAACACGTCGTCGCTGTCAGTGACGGCGATCGCTTCCGTGTGCAAGAAGCGCGATCGCACCGCGGGCATGCACTTCTTCAATCCCGTGCCGCTGATGAAGCTCGTCGAAATCATACCGGGCCTCGCCACGGCCCCTGAAGTCACCAACGCGCTGGTCGCGCTGGCGAAGCGAATGGGGCGCGAACCCGCGGTTTCCGTGGACAGCCCGGGCTTCATCGTCAACCACGTCGGGCGCGCATACGTGCCCGAAGCTGGACGCATCGTAGCAGAGAGAATCGCTGCCTTTCACGAGGTCGATCGCATCATGACGGGTGCGCCGGGCTTCCGGCTTGGACCTTTCGCGCTGCTCGACCTCATCGGCTCGGACATCTCGGTCGCCGCGATGGAAAGCATCTGGGGGCAATTCTTCGGCGAACCCATGTATGCTACCGGTCCCGAGCTCAAGCTGCGTGTCACTGGCGGACTCTACGGCCAGAAGAACGGGCTGGGCTGGTATGCCTACGACAAGGGAAAACGAGTGGAGCCACCGGCCCCTGCTGCGTCCCCCTCGCGACCGAAGCTCGTGTGGATCGAGCCGAGCGATGTCTGCCCGCATTTCACTTTGGATCTGACGGCCTACATCGCAGCGCAAGGCATCGGCGTCGATCGTTCAAGCGCGCCGCCATCCGAAGCCCTCATCATCCTCACCCCCTTGGGATGGGACCTGACAACGGCCATCTGCGACCAGGGTTTCGATCCCGCCCGCACCGTTGCGGTCGACATGATGTTCGGGCTCAGCGGTCCGCGCACGGTGATGGTGACGCCAGCAACCGAGCCGGCCTACGCACATGCGGCGCAAGGCGTCATGTCGGCGGACGGCACGCCAGCGATACTCATCAACGACAGCCCCGGATTCGTCGCCCAGCGTATGGTGGCGCACATCATCAACGTCGCCTGCCAGGTCGCCAGCCGCGGCGTCGCGAGCCCCACCGACATCGACAAGGGCACCAAGCTGGGGCTAGGCTATCCGATGGGACCGCTGGCCTGGGGCGACAAGCTCGGGGCCGGGACCGTGTTGCATATCCTGGAGCGGCTCGAGAACTTCTATCGTGATCCCCGTTACCGGCCGTCGCCGTGGCTGAAGCGCCGTGCGATGCTTGGGCTTTCACTGCTTGCGCCCAATGGCACGGAACGGGCATGATCGGCCCCTAGCCTACAATGAAGCGCCGACATTGGAGTAATTCGCCGAGATGAAGCCCGTGCCTGACCGCCGAGTAGTGGCGCGGCCCGTGAGTACGCTGTCCGCAGTAGATTCGACGGAAGCGCGAGCCTTGGCATACGAGCGTGATACACGCGCTTTGATGCGGCGCGCGGCCGGCATTCGGGACGAAGCGTTCGGCGGTATCCTGACCTTCTCGCGCAAGGTGTTTCTGCCGCTTACCCACCTGTGCCGGGACAGCTGCCATTACTGTACGTTCGCGCGGCCACCGCGGAAGGGCGAAACCGCCTTCATGCGGATCGACGAGGTTATGGCGCTGGCGCAGCGCGCACAGGATGCCGGCTGCACGGAGGCGCTATTTACGCTCGGCGACAAGCCGGAACTTCGATACTCGGCCGCTCGACGTGCACTGGACGAACTCGGATTTTCGACGACTCTCGACTATTTGCACGATGCTGCTGGCCGCGTTCTCGCGGAAACCACTTTGTTGCCGCACCTCAACCCCGGCGTGATGACATCAGCCGATCTGGCGAAGCTGCGGCCGGTTTCCGCTTCGATGGGGCTAATGCTGGAGACCACGTCGGAACGACTGGGGCAGCGCGGCATGCCGCATTTCGGCTCACCCGACAAAGTTCCGGCAGCGCGTATCGCCACGATGCGCGAGGCCGGGGGCCTCGCGATCCCGTTCACGACCGGGCTGCTTATCGGTATTGGCGAGACGCGAGCCGAAACCATCGATGCGCTGCTCTCGATCCGCGATCTTGACGACGCACACGGGCACATTCAGGAAGTCATCATCCAGCCGTTCCGTGCCAAGCCAGGCACGCGGATGTCGAGCCATCCCGACGCAAGCGCGGATGATCTGCTGTGGTCAATCGCCGTCGCTCGCATCGTGCTCGGTCCGCACATCAGCGTGCAGACGCCGCCAAATCTCGCGCCCGGTCTCGTTGCTGATGTCATCGATGCCGGCATCAACGATTGGGGCGGGATTTCACCGATTACGCTCGATCACGTAAACCCGGAAGCGCCGTGGCCGCATATCGACACGCTGGCGCGACAGGTGCGAGAGTTGGGGCGCGCGCTCGTGCAGCGGCTGCCGCTCTATCCGCGACACGCCCGCGATCTCGAGCGCTGGACCGCCCCCGCCGTCCACACCGCCGTCGTGCGCGCGTCCGATAGTGAAGGCTTCGCACGAGAAGGCGACTGGTCACCGGGCGAGATCAAGTCGGTTCCGCGGCCTACTTCTCAACCACGAGTTTTCACGCACGGATCGGCGTCGCTCGAGCGCGTGCTCGCCAAGGCTGAGCGCGGTGAGGAGTTGGGCGAGGGCGAGATCGTCAGACTGTTCACCGTACGTGATGACGATTTCACAACCGTGGCGGCGGCGGCGGATGCGATGCGGCGGCGCGTTTCAGGAGACACTGTGCGTTATGTCGTCAATCGCAATATCAACTACACCAACGTGTGCGCTTATCGCTGCCAGTTCTGCGCGTTCTCCAAGGGCAAGGCGGCACGGCAGTTGCGCGGTCCCGCCTACGATCTCAACGCGGCTGAGATCGGTCGCCGCGTAACCGAAGCCTGGGCGCGTGGGGCTACCGAAGTCTGCATGCAAGGCGGAATTCACCCCGACTATACCGGCGATACCTACCTCGCGGTTCTACGCGCGGTGAAGGCGGCAGTGCCGACGATGCATGTGCACGCGTTCTCGCCACTGGAAGTCCAACACGGCGCTGCTACGTTGGGTTTGCCGATCGCGACCTATCTCGCACGGCTGCGCGATGAAGGGCTGGGATCGTTGCCTGGCACTGCGGCTGAGATCCTTGACGACGAGGTGCGTGCCGTCATCTGCCCCGACAAGGTTACGACGCAGGAATGGCTCGACATCATGGCGGCGGCTCACGGCGTGGGGCTCAAGACGACCGCAACGATCATGTTCGGCCACATCGAGGGGACGCAGCACTGGGCGCGCCATCTGCTCGCGATACGGCGGCTTCAGGCGCGGACTGGAGGCTTCACCGAATTGGTGCCGCTGCCGTTCGTCCATATGGAAGCACCGATCTATTTCAAGGGCCGCGCGCGACGTGGGCCAACGTGGCGCGAAGCCGTGCTGATGCATGCCGTTTCCCGGATCGTTCTGCACCCCCTGATCCAGAACATACAGGTATCCTGGGTGAAGATGGGCGAGGGAGGCGTCGCCGCGTGTCTCAACGCCGGCGCCAATGATCTCGGCGGCACCCTGATGAACGAAAGTATTTCTCGCGCAGCCGGTGCTGCTCACGGCCAGGAACTCGCGCCCGCCGAGATGGATGAGCTGATCGTGGGCCTGGGTCGCCAACCGCAACAGCGCACGACGCTCTACAATGTCGCGCCTGACGAGCAGCGCCGCAAATCCTATGATGCAGCGCCTCTCACCGAAGCGATCCAGACGCCGGCGGGCCGGCGCGCGCAACTGACCGGTCGCGCGTCCACTCGAAACCGGGGCATGCAGGTGCACGAATGACGGACAAGCAAACGATCGCAGTACTCGGCGGAACCGGCAAGGAGGGCAGCGGCCTCTCGCTGAGGTGGGCGAAAGCCGGGCACCGCGTCATCGTCGGCTCACGTGATATCGCCAAGGCAAGTGCATCAGCGGCCGACATGAAGCAGCAGCTCGGCGCTGCTGACATCACCGGCATGGCCAATCGCGACGCCGCGGCGGCCGCCGACATCGTGGTCTTGACCGTTCCCTACGCTGCACAGAAGTCGACGGTGCTCGACGTTCGTGACGCATTGGCGGGAAAAATCCTCGTCGACGCGACGGTGCCGCTGGTTCCGCCGAAAGTTGCGCGTGTTCAATTGCCGACCGGCGGGTCTGCCGTTGCAGCAATCCAGGACCTGCTGGGCGCTGACGTGCGTGTGGTCGCCGCATTCCAGAACGTGTCCGCAGAACTTCTGGCCGATACCGAGCATGTCGTCGACTGCGACGTGCTGGTGTGCGGTGACGACGTGAAGGCGCGAGAGACCGTGGTGCGTCTGGTTGCCGATATCGGGCTCAACGGCATTCATGCCGGACCAATCGCCAATGCAGCGGCTGTCGAAGCGCTGACCTCCGTCCTGATCGCGATCAACATGCGCTACAAGGTGCACGGCGCGGGCATTCGGATAACGGGCTTGAAGAGCTGAGCATTGACGCTGGACCGTTAGCCCGCCGCATCTGCTCGCTCACCTGTGAAACACCATTTCATGTTTCCACTTGCAGGGCGTTGCGCCTTCATTGTTAGATGAAGCCTGGGGAGCCACCCGTGACGCCTTTTTAACGCGCGTCCGGTATGAGCGAACGGCGCCCCAGGGAGGATGCTGGATGTCCACGACGAGTGAGCCCAACCGCGCGCAACTGTTCTCGTGGCATTTCATGCCGTGGCCTTATCTCGACGAGACCTTCGAGAAAAAATACGAGAGTGGGTGGATCACGATCCCGAACTCCGAATTCGACCCCGACAAGGCCCGCGGACTATACCAGGAGTACCTGGACGAACTCGTTCACGCCGACGAGATGGGTTATGACGGCGTCGTTCTCAACGAGCACCACCAGAACATCTACGGGCTGATGCCCGCGCCCAACCTGCTGGCAGCCGCGCTGACGCCGCGAATGAAGAATGGCAAAATCGTCGTTCTCGGCAATCTCGTGCCGCTGCATTTCCGTCCGCTGCGCGTGGCTGAAGAGTATGCGATGCTCGACTGCATGAGCGGCGGCAAGATGGTCTGCGGCTTCGCACCGGGCGGCGGACACGAAGCGTTCAGCTATTCCTACTCGATGCCACTGGCGCGGGAACGCTTCTGGGAAGGCATCGATCTCATCGTGCAGGCCTGGACGAAACCCGGCCCGACGGAATTCTACGGCAAACACTACCAGATGCGCTACGTGAACCCCTGGCCCCAGCCGCTGCAGAGGCCACATCCGCCGATCTGGGTGCCGGGCTCCAACAGTATCGAGACGATGTACGAAGTGGCCAAGCGCGGCTTCTGCTATTTCGTCTCGACACGCAGCAAGCTGGCCGGTGTGAAGCGCTCGACTTTGAGATTCGAGGAGATTGTCGGCGAAGTCGGCCAGACGTTCCATCCCAACAAGATGGGTCTCCTGCTCAGCGTCTACGTCGGAGAGACCGACGAGATCGCGCGGCGCGAGAGCGAGGAGGCTGTGTTCTACTTCACGCGCTATTGCCTCAAGGGCCATCTGCGACGCGCGGGACGCCGGCTCACGATGGCGCCCGGCGGCCTCACTCCGAAGTCTTACCAGTCCTATCTCGAGAACTCGGACGTAACGTCGAAATTGCTCGGCGATGCGGAGAACTGGAAGGACATCGACGAAATGGGTTCGATCATCGTCGGCAGCCCAGAGACGGTGCGGCAGAAGCTGTGGGAGTTCGTCAACGATGCTCACATCGGCAACCTGCTGATTCAATTCCACATCGGAAACCTGTCGAAGGAAAAGACACTGAAGAGCCAGAAACTATTCGCGGAGACCGTGCTCCCGAAGTTGCGCGCGGATTCACAGACGCTGTTCGAGAAAAAGTATCCCGTCAAAACCGCCGCCGCGGCTACCGCGACCAGCAAGAAGCCCAAGTCGGTCTAGTCGCAGAGACATGGCACGGTCGATGACCAGGTGTGGGAGACAGGGATGAAGTCCAAAACGCGGACGGTCGTAGCTGGCGGTAAATCCGTCGAAATCCTGGAGGCTGGGAAAGGGCCTCCGGTACTCTATCTGCACGGCGTCTACGATGTGCACTCGCTGCAGGGCGAGATGTTCGCGTTCCACGAAGCGCTGGCCGAGAGCTTCACGGTGATCGCGCCGGCACATCCGGGCTGTGGCGAGTCCACGGGCATCGGCGAAATCTCGAATATCGAGGATCTCGCGTTCCACTATTTGGATCTCCTCGATGCGCTAGATATTCGTTCGGCAACCATTGCAGGGTTTTGCCTTGGCGGATGGATCGCAACCGAGATGGCCGTCCGCAATCCCGAGCGGATCGGGCGGATGGCGCTGATCGCACCGGCGGGATTGCAGGAACCTGGCGCGTCGGTCGGCGACTTCTTCATGTACTCGCAGAATCGCGACGGCGGCATCATGCGGGAATTGCGCGAGTTGTTATTTGCCGATGCCGACGGCCCGATCGCGAACGGAATCGTACCGGATGGACGTGTAAGCGTGAGCAACGAAGTGCGTCGCTACAAGAGCTTGACCATCACCGGCCGCGTCGGCTGGGAACCGCCATATCTGCATGATCGCAAGCTGCGTGGCCGTCTGCGACGCATCACGGCGCCGACCATGCTCGTTTGGGGCGACACGGATCGAATGATCCCGATCGCGAACGGGCGCGCCTACTCGGAAAACATACCGCAGGCTTCGCTGAGGATCGTGAAGGGTGGCGGCCACAGCGTGCAAATCGAGAAGCCGGACGAAGTACTGGCGCACGTCGTGCCATTCCTGAAATCGGGCAAGGATTCCTAGAAAATGCGTCGGCCAATCCTTTCGCCAGGGATCGGCTGCGGGAACTCCTAACGCTTCGGCGCTCGTCCCCGCGAAACTGTGGGCATCAGGAACTCAGACCCTCGCACGTGAACGGGGGCTCGACAGAAGACTGCAACGCAACTGCACTCCGTTTCTGCTCATGGAGCCTGCCATGCGACGCGTCGCGATTTTTCTCAGTCTTCTAGGGCTGCTTTTGCCCGTTGCCACCTCGGCACAAAACGCTCAACGACAACCTACCGGCACGATGACGGTCGGGCTATCGGCGCTGGCGACGGCCGAAGCGTGGCTGCCCTGGCTCGAGTCGGGACGTGAAGGCTGGCTCGGTCTCGAACCCGTTTATGAATCACTGGTCGGAAGCGATCCCAAGACCGGGAACTTCATTCCGCAACTCGCGGAGCGGTGGGTGATGGAGGACGAGGGCCGTAAGTGGCGATTCTTTCTCAAGAAGGGAATCAAGTTTCACGACGGCACCGAGTTCAGCGCCGCCGACGTGGTGTATTCACACGACGGGATGGTTGCAGATCGCTCGGTGTCGTCGAGTAAGCCTGTCCTGAAAGCGCTGGTAGGGAAGATCGAAATCGTCAGTCCCTACGAGGTCGTCTATCATCTGACGCAACAAGACGTGACGTTCCTCGGCCGCGTCGTGCAAGGAAATATGGGCATCGTGTCGAAGGCCTACCATGAGAAGGTGGGCGAGCGCGAAGCCGCGGCCAAGCCGATCGGCACGGGGCCGTATCGTATGATCGAGCATCGCCGTCAGCAGTCGGTGACTTACGAAGCAGTGACGCCACATCATAACGTGGCGCCTGGCTTCAAAACCGTTGTTCTGCGCCGCGTCGCCGACCAGTCTGCACGACTGGCGATGTTGCGCGCGGGTGAGATCGACATCACCGAGATCCCGTTCAAACTAAAGCGCGAGACGGAAGCCGCGGGCCTCAAGATCCTGCGCGTGCCAGGGGCGGCGGTCTATCACCTTCAGCTCGGTGGTCAACTATCTCCGAAACGTGAGCAATTCGACAAATCCGTTCCGTGGGCCGGCGATCCCGATGATGCCGCATCCCAGGAGCGCGCTCGCAAGGTTCGCATGGCGCTCAATCTCGCCGTCGACAAGTCGGCGGTCATCCGGGCCATCTTCGAGGGCGAGGGGGTACCGAGCATCACGCCGTATTTTCCGCCGGAAAGCGAATTCATTGCGCCGGGTTTGAAAGCCGTCGGCTATGATCCGAAGGAAGCAAAACGGCTGCTGGCAGAAGCGGGCTATGCGAACGGTTTTCCGCGCGAGATCGAAATGCTGCTGATGCCTTGGCCCGGGCGCGCCGAGATGGCTGATGTGGCCGAGGTCGTCGCGGGCTTCTGGGAGAAGAACCTCGGGCTCAAGATCAAGCGCCGACCGATCGACTGGGCCACGTTCGCGCCCAACTATGGCGCTTCGCGCAAGATGGCATGGGTTTCATGGGCGCACGGGTTCAATCCGCGCGCGTTTCCCGATCCCATCAACGGGATGGATACCTGGCTGCTGAGCACCTCGCGCTACAATTCCGTTGGCGAGTTCCCGCCGGTCGATGCGCTTGCCAGCAAGATACGTGGGGAGACGGATCGGGCCAAGCGAGTGGATCTCTACAGACAGATGGGGAAGATCCTCAACGAGGGCTACCACGCTGTTACGATCGCG
>CANJPN010000134.1 GCA_947475855.1 Bradyrhizobiaceae bacterium | reverse complement strand
CTCGGCTTGCAGGGCGCGTGCGAGTTCCTGGCGCGGCTGGTTTCTCGGTGTGTTGACACTGCCGGAGGCGACGACGCGGGCAGGGGCGGAAAGGACGGGATCCGAGCCTTGCTCGCGTGCCCCGGGATAGATCACGACATCGGTCGTCCAGCCGTTGGCCAGGGCTGGCATCGATGCCGTTTTGTCTGTTGCTCCAGGTTCGTCCGATGCGGACCGCGCGCTTGTCGCTGGGAGGCCGGAGCCAAAGAATCGGGGCCCGGAGCTGGTCTCGGCTGCTTGGCGATCGTTGCGCTGCGATCCCGATTTGTCGCGCGACGAGGAGAGGCTTGCCACGCCGCCAGCGTCTATGCAGGACACGACGGCCAGCCCCGATTCCACAGTGGAAGGGACGAACCATAGGGAGAAGGCGGCCACTCCCGCCGTCAGCGTCACAATTCCTAGCCCGATACGCATGGTGTTTCCCGGCCAGTACACGGATCTCGTTTGCGATAAAAAACGTTCTGCCCGCCTTGGATGGTTAACCTACACACGAGGCTAGCGGCAGGGCAAGCCCAGGCAGTTGAATGCAAGTTCCAGCAATGGTTCAGCAAGCGTCTGTCGATGAGACGGGAAGTCTAGCGAAAAGTCCTGGATTGTTGCTCAAGATGCTAGCTCTACTCGGGACTTAATTGACCGTTTTAGAAAATATACTGTGGCCTGACCCCGTTGAATTTTCCTAAGATGCAACCTTTGGGCCACAGTCGAGGCCCCATGGCGGCGAGCTGGGATTGCCGGGTCAGATGGGTGCCTTTGGAGCCGAGGCGACCAGGGCGAGATAGTCATCGCGGCGTTCGCTCACGCGTTTTCGGATGCGGGCACCTGAAGTTGCCATGGTTTCCAGTTCACGTTCGGTGAGTGGATCACGGATGGCCGCCTGGAACGATGGCAATTGCTGAACCTTGCTCCACCAGGCGCGGCAGAGGGGCCTATTTTCGGTCCAAACATCAATAATTTGCAGATACGCAAGGCGGGCGACGAACGGCATCATGTTGATGTCCGCCAGCGACATCGTGGCCGCCGCAAGCCATCCCTTCGAATCCTTGGCGAGGGCTTTCTCCATATCGCGGAAGGCGTTCTCGTAGTTCGCTATTGCCTGGAACACATAGGGAGATTCGACGCCCAACTCGTACGTGGACATAAAGCGTGCGCGTTTGTTGGGGTCGCCAATGTTCGTGAAGCGCTTCTCGCGCTGGGCCTCTGTCATGCCACTCATGCGTTCGCGGAACATGGCGGAGAAGCTCAATTCGCGGGTCGCTTCGAACAGGCCTTCGTCGACGGCTTTGCTCCATTTTCGCATGACGACGCGTTCATATGGAGCCGCGGGGATCAGGCGGGGATCGGAAAAGGTATCATCGAGGTACTCGCAGATCAGCGTCGATTCCGTGATCACCTTGCCGTCGTGAACCAGGGCGGGAACGACCCCTTTCGGGTTGATGGCCAGGTATTCCGGCCGATATTGCTCGTTATTGAACAGGTCGATGTCATGTGCCGTGAAAGGCACGCGCTTTTCCGCAAGCACAATCAATACTTTCTGGGTACAGATCGAGTTGCCGGCCTTGTAAATCTCGATCATGTCCGCGATCCCGTTGGAAATTGCCCGGGGAGTGTGGGGTAGGCTTCTCATCCTGCCAACAGATTTTTACGGCGCTCGCATTCGGCGCTCGGCCGTCCGTGCCATGATGGCTTGGTGTCGCGCTGCTACAACAAAGCTGTTCGCGGAATGAGATATTCCTGTATCGAGGCGTTCTAGATCGGGGGTAATATGGGAAACATCCGGCGGGTGCGGGGTTCTACCTAATTGGGGTGGCGTTCATGTTGGCCCTAGTATCAAGCTCATCTCGCCTCTACTAATCATGCGGACAGTTGACCGAAAGTGTGCGGCGTCGTTGATGCCGTTGATGAGTGAGAGTTCTAATGCTGCCCCGGCTGGGGGGCGTGCGGCTGGCGGCTGTAAAGCCGTGGCGGTGCTCTAGGCGACAACACACCAAGCCGCTGGGAGGGGTTCCGAGGGACGGGGCCTGAACTGGATGGATACTGGAATGGATGCGGTGCGACTTACTTCGGGCCGCTCTGTCGTGCTCGGGGTCGAGCTACCCAATCTTCTTCGCGAAGAGACGCTGGTCGACATCTTCAAGGCGTCGGCGGCGCGCAATCCCGACAAGCTCGCGCTGTCGCTGATCGGGACATCCGAGCGGCTGAGCTACGGCGAACTCGACCGTCGTTCAGACAAAGTGGCGGCGGAACTTGCGCGTCGGGGGGTGCGGCAGGGCGATTTCGTCGGGCTGTGGCTGAAGCGTTCGCTCGATCTGCATGTCGCCTTGATCGGCATCCTCAAAGCGGGTGCGGCCTACATTCCGTTCGATGCCGAGGCGCCTGCGGATCGCGTTGCCTCGTGCCTTGCCGATTGTGGCGCACGGCTGCTGCTTTCGCATCAGGCAATGGCGACGGAAACGACCAAGCTCAGCTCACCCGTGGAGATGCTGGAGGCGCTGCTCGCGGATGGCCGCGAAGGTGGATTGCCGCAGAAGTCAGTACCGGAAAATCCGGCCTACGCGATTTATACATCGGGCTCGACGGGCAAGCCCAAGGGCATCGTCATAACTCATCGCAATATCTGTCACTATCTACGCGCGGGCAACGAAGCGCTGGGCTTCCGCGAAGCCGATGTGGTTTTGCAGCAGGCTTCCGTTGCGTTCGATCTGTCGCTCGAAGAAATCTTCATTCCCTATCTCGTCGGCGCGACGCTGAAAGTCGCGTCAATGGATACGGTCAAGCAGACCGACAGGCTGCCTGAGATCATCGAGGCAGAGGGCATAACGGTCATAGATACCGTGCCGACGTTGTTGTCGATGTTCGAACGGGACGTGCCGTCTCTGCGTGTGATCGTGCTGGGCGGCGAGGCGTGCCCTCCGGCTCTGGTGGAGCGGTTTGCAAAGCCCGGACGGTTCCTGTTCAACACCTATGGTCCGACCGAGACGACAGTCGTTGCAACGTACGCCGAGCTGAAGCCGGGCGATACCGTGACGATCGGCAAGCCGATCGCGAACTACACGGCCTACGTCGTCGACGAGAACATGCAACTGCTGGCGCCGGGACAGACCGGAGAGCTGGTCGTCGGCGGCCCCGGCGTTGCGCAGGGCTATATCAATCTGCCTGAGATGACGGCGAAGAAATTCGTCGCCAATCCGTTCGATCCGGCGTCCAAGCGTGATCCGATCCTTTATCGCACCGGCGACGCCGTCAGTCTCGATCCAATGGGCCGCTTCGCCTTCCACGGGCGTATCGACGACCAGGTGAAAATCCGAGGCTATCGAATCGAGCTGGGTGAGATCGAGAGCCTGATTACCGACGAGCCGGGTGTCAGAACGGCGGCGGTCGCAGTGCACCAGCATCCGACAGCCGGCGAGACGCTCGTCGCGCATGTGGTGTCTGGTGAAGAAAAGTTTGACATAGAGGCTGCCAAGAAGGCGCTTGCCACGAAGGTGCCGCCTTACATGGTGCCGCCGGTCTGGCAACTCCACGAAACGCTGCCGCGGCTCGCTTCGGGCAAGGTCGACCGCAAGGCGCTTGCGGTCATGCCGATCTCGATGGCGGTGGAGCAGGGCGAACAGGAAGAACCGAGTACACCGACGGAAGCCAAGTTGCTGGCTGCCGCCAAATCGGTGCTGGGGCTGCCCGTCGTCAATTTCGACTCGGACTTCTTTACCGATCTGGGGGGCCACTCGCTGATCGCGGCGCGGTTCGTGTCGGAGTTGCGCAAGAACCCGGCATTGGCATCGATCGCGCTGCAGGACATGTATTCGCTGAGGACGCTGCGCAAGATCGGTGCGGCGCTCGACGAGCGTGCGAAGGGTGCGGTCCTGCAGGGGGATATCAGCTTCGATCCGCCGCCGTTGTTTCGGCGTTTTCTGTGTGGACTTGGCCAGCTCATCGCGCTGCCGTTCATTATTGCGATCGTGACGGCGCAATGGATGGGCCTGCTGCTGTCGTCGATCTACATGGTGCGGGACGAGACGCCGCTGTGGATCGAAGTGATCACGCTTTGCTCGATCTACGTGTCGTTGAACATCGGCGCAAAGCTGGTCGTCGTCGCCATGAAATGGCTGGTGATCGGCCGCACCAAGCCCGGCGTCTATCCGCTTTGGGGCTGGTATTATTTCCGCGTCTGGCTGATGCAGCGCCTCGTTCACCTCACGGTGCACAAGTTCCTGCAGGGCACGCCGTTGATGCGGATCTACCTGCGGGCGCTCGGCGCCAAGATCGGCCGCGATGCCATCATCAACGAGTTCGAGGAAGGCGCGATCGACCTCATCTCGATCGGGGCGCGTGCGAGCTTCGGCTCGAAGGTCAAGCTCGCCAATGTCGAGGTGGTCGGCAATCTCGTCTATGTCGGGACGATCGATATCGGGGCGGATGCGCATATCGGCAACGGCTGCGTTATCGGACACAATACGAAGCTGGGCGAGGGCGCGGAAATCGGCGACCTGACAGCGGTAGCGCCGGGAGCGGTAATCGGCGACTTCGAGCGCTGGGACGGCACGCCTTCGAAGAAGATCGGTATGGTCGACAAGGCCTCGCTTCCGGAGCACCCGGAAGTGAGCCAGAAGACGCGTTTCTGGCAGACGGTCGGCTATTTCTTCGCCTACAACGCGATCATGATGATCGGGCTGTTGCCGATCTTCCCGGCGTTCTACGTCCTTTACAATCTCGACAACTGGACGAGTGGTGACTTCGACTACGTGATCCCGTGGCACATGGTGCCGGTTTACGCTTGGCCTGCCTCGCTCGCGCTGGTGTTCGTGTCGATGGGCTGCGCGATCGTGATGCGGTGGATTCTGCTCCCGGACCGTGTGCAGCCGGGCAGCTATTCGATTTTCTCGAGCTTCTACTTCCGCAAGTGGATGCTGTCGCTGATGGCGGAAACGCTGCTCGAGACGCTCAACTCGCTCTATGCGACCGTATTCATGCGGAACTGGTACCGTTTGATGGGCTGCAAGCTCGGTCGGGGCACGGAGATCTCGTCCAACTTCGCGGGCCGCTACGATCTGATCGAGATGGGCGAGAACAACTTCATCGGAGATCAAACGATCTTCGGCGACGAGGACGTGCATCGCGGATGGATGATCCTGAAGCGGGTTAAAACCGGAGATCGGGTGTTCTTCGGCAACAACTGCGTGGTCGCGCATGGAAGTGTGATCGAGGACGACGCGCTGATCGGCGTGAAATCGCGGATGCCGGACAGTCTCTATGTCAAGGCCGGCGAGACGTGGTTCGGCAGCCCAGCCATCCAGCTGCCCAACCGTCAGAAGGTCGTGCTTTCGGGCAACTGGACCTACGAGCCGCCAATGCGCATGCGGGTTTGGCGCACCTGTTTCGAGGCGATGCACACGTCTTTCCCGACCGCGGTGCTGATTTCTCTGGCCTACATTACGGCAGATATGATCGCGATACCGATCGACCTGGGAAATTGGGGCAGTGCATTCGCCTTGTTCATGGTCGCCGGCATCGTCACTGCGTTGGTGATGTTCACCTTCTCGGTGTGTTTCAAATGGATCATGATGGGCGTCTACAAGCCCATCATGAAGCCGATGTGGTCGTGGTGGGCGATGCGGACCGAAGCGGTCGCCGTTTTCTACGGGGGATTGGCAAGCAAGGTTCTGATGGACTACCTGCGTGGTACGCCGTTTCTGCCGTGGTTCTATCGCCTATACGGGTTCAAGATCGGCAAGGGCGTGTACATGAACACGACTGATGTCACCGAGTTCGATTGTATCCGCATTGGCGATTTCTCGGTGATCAACATGCAGGTCGAGCTTCAGACACATCTTTACGAAGACCGCGTCATGAAAGTCGGACGAATCGACATAGGGCGCTGTGTGACTGTCGGCAGCGGTACGACGATCCTCTACGACACCAAGATCGAGGACTTTGTGCAGGTCGGGCCGCTGTCGCTGCTGATGAAGGGCGAGACGCTACCGCGAGGCTCGATCTGGTCGGGATCGCCGACGCAGCCGATGCCGATCAATCCGCATTCGACGGTCTTCCGTAAGGCTGCGGCTGTCAGCTCGGAAAAACAGGCGGTGGCGGCCGAATAAGGCCGCCGGCTGCTCAGCCCTCGATCAGCCGTTCCAGCGTTTCCAGGCGGTCGGCTTCGGCAGGCGGTTTGTCCCAGCGGACGCGATGTACCCTGGGAAACCGCATCGCAATGCCGGACTTGTGTCGCGGGGATCGCTGGATGGCATCGAATGCGACCTCCAGAACGAGCCCCGGCGCGACGCGTCGGACGGGGCCGAAGCGCTCCAGGGTATTGTTGCGAACCCAGCGGTCCAGTTCCACCAGCTCGGCGTCCGTGAAGCCGAAATAGGCTTTGCCGACGGGGACGAGTTCGTCATTCCCTTCGCGCTTCATCCAGGCGCCGAAGGTGAAGTCGGAATGGTAGGACGAGCGCTTGCCCGAGCCGCGCTGGGCGTACATCAAGACGCAATCGGCGGTGAGTGCGGCGCGCTTCCACTTGAACCAATGTCCGCGCGGCCGGCCGGCGAGATAAGGGCTTGTGCGGCGCTTCAACATCAGGCCTTCGATTGCGTTTCCACGTGTCGCGCTCCAGGTCGCTTGAAGGGCTTCCTTCTCGTTCAGAGGAAGCAATGGGGAGATGTCGGTGCGGGGCGGGGGCGCTGCCGCATGCCATGCATCGAGCCGCGTGCGCCGCTCGTCGAACGACAACTGACGCAGATCGTCGTGGCCGATCATCAGTGCGTCGTAGAGGCGGATGTGCGCGGGGAAGTCGACGAGCATGCGGGCGGTGACGGTCTTGCGATTGAGCCGCTTCTGCAGATCGGCGAACGGCGCAACCTCGCCGCCGCGAACGACGAGCAACTCGCCGTCGAACACGCCTTGGGCGTTCCATCCTTCTACGATGTCCGGAAAGGCTTGGCCGATGTCTTCGCCGGTGCGCGAGTAGAGGCGCGTTGCGCCGCGGCCGTTCGCGATCTGGACGCGGATGCCGTCCCATTTCCATTCGACCGCGAACTGACCGACATCGAGCGCGGCCAAGTCTTGCGCTTCGAGAGGATGGGACAGCATCATTGGCCTGAAAACCGGAGCGCCCGCGATGTCGGGGCGGGGGGATTTTCCCGATAGCCAGTCGAACAGCGGCAGAAACGGCGCGGAGAGGCCGTGCCAGACTTCCTCGATGTCGTCGATGGTCGCGCCGCTCCCGCGGCTGCTCGCCCATTCTGCGAGAGCCGTCTTGGCGAGCCGGGCCGATACACCGACGCGAGGTGCGCCGGTCAGAAGTTTAAGCAGCGCCCACCGGCCGTTGGAATCGAGTGCGTCGAGCCAGGAGGCAAGGCGGATGCCGAGGCTGTTGCGATCGATCAGGCCGAGTTCGGCGACAATGTCGCCGAGGCGAGGTGGTGGGGGCCGATCGGCAGCGGACGGCGGTTCGGGCCACAGCAGAGCGACGGTCTCGGCGGTATCGCCGACATAGTCGCGGGAGAGGCGATACAGCTCGGCGTCGATGCGCGGCTCGACGAGTTCCATCAGCGTTCGGCGGACGGGGAATGAGAACGGCAGGCCGTCGGTCAGGGCTGCGAGCGCCCAGCCGCGATCCGGATCGGGCGTCGCTGCGAAGTAGCCGGCCAGCAATTTCAGCTTGGCGTTGCGCGCCGGCGTGTAGGCGAGACGGTCGAGCAGTTCGGCGAAGGGGATCATTCGGCTTCGTCCTCCGCTTCATTTTCGCGGCCGAGGAGGGCGAGAGCGCGGGCGCGGCGGCCCATCAGTGTGGCGGCGCGGACCAGGGCTTCCTCGCGGCCGTGCGTGACCCAGATTTCTTCCGCGCCGGTGTCTTCGATGGTCGAGATCAGCTCGGGCCAATCGACGTGGTCCGAGATCACGAGCGGCAATTCGACACCGCGCTGGCGGGCCCGTGCTTTCACGCGCATCCAGCCCGAGGCGAAGGCGGTGACGGGATCGGGAATGCGTCGCGACCAGCGGTCTGCGAGCGCGGAGGGCGGGGCCAGTACGATTTCACCAGCGAGGCTTTCGCGTTTGGTGTCGGCAACCGGTTCGAGGGCCCCGAGTTCGATGCCGAGACTGCGATATAGGTCGCACATGCCGACCATAGCGCCATGGAGGTAGATGGTGCGGTCCCAGCCCGCCTCGCGCAGAAGCACGATCAGGCGTTGAGCCTTGCCGAGGCTATATGCGCCGAGGAGGTGGGCGCGTTCGGGAAAGGCCGCGAGAGAAGCCAGGAGCCGGCCGATTTCACGCGTGTCGGGTTCGTGGCGGAACACGGGCAGGGCAAACGTCGCTTCGGTG
Organism: Bradyrhizobiaceae bacterium; assembly: GCA_947475855.1. Lineage (GTDB taxonomy): Bacteria > Pseudomonadota > Alphaproteobacteria > Rhizobiales > Hyphomicrobiaceae > CAMDPA01. The sequence continues at coordinate 4,464 of CANJPN010000134.1, read as the reverse complement.
ACGAGCAGATCGCAGCGCACCAGTTCGAACGGCGAGGCGGTCGGATCGCGGCGGCGCTTGTAGTCGCCCGTCACGACGGCGCGGGCGCCTTTGTATTCGATCAACACCTGCGCGCTGCCGAGGATGTGTCCGGCCGGATGCAAGGTGACGCGTACGTCACCGATCGTCAGGGGCTGGCCGAGTTCGATTGTGTGCGGCGATTTTCCTGCGCCGGCGGCTCCCATTCTGAGGCGCATTACGGCGAGCGTTTCGCGTGTCGCCATCACCTGATCGTGGCCGGCGCGTGCGTGATCGGAGTGGCCGTGCGTGATGATGGCTCGGTCGACGGGGCGGCTCGGGTCGATGAAGAAGCGGCCGGGCTCACAATACAGTCCCTCAGGCGTCGGATAGAGCCAGGTTTCGAAGGGTTGCATCGGTTTCTACCGGTCCATCGGGAAAGGCGATCAGGACGATATGCGGGCTGCCACCTCGTCCTGCAACCTCGACAGTTGCGGTGCGCAACCTGGGCTACGTAGACACTGTCGAGAGAGGCGACAAACTGTCCGTGCTCATTGTGAGTATTTGACGTGGATGCAGTTGTGCGTTCGTGAGTTGCGTCGTGTCGCGTTATGGCAGTTTAATATCGATGTTTCTTCGTTGCGCTGCCGCATGTTGGTCGAGCGCGCTCATCGTCATGTCGAATTTCCTGTTGTCCGCGGGCGCAGTTTCCGCCGAAGACGGGCTGCCGACGCCCTTCGTTTCCCAAGCGGTCGAGTGGTGGTCCGGCGCCGATGCGATCCGGCATTCGTGGTCTACCTACAGTGGAGTGAACTGGGCGCCGTTCGGCAAGATCGCCGATGATGGAATGCGTTTGCGCGTATCGGGTGGCTACGGCGAGTACCGGTATTCCGGCTGGGTCGATGGCCGCACGGATAGGATCTACGGCACCGCGATGTTCGCGGATGTGTTCGCCGGATATCAGATGGGGTTGGGGGCGCTCACGCTCAAGGCCTTTGCCGGCGCGACATTCGATGGGCATGTGCTGTCGGCGTTCGACGCGAACAATCCCGTGAACGGCAAGGTGACGGGCGCAAAGGGTGTGCTCGAGGGCTGGCTCAGTATCACGACATCGACGTGGGCGCAGGTCGATCTCGCCTACGGTACCGCCCACGCGAGCTACAACAGCCGGCTGCGTGTGGGGCATCGCGTCGCTACGGGGGTGTCGCTCGGGGTCGAGGGCGGTCAGTTCGGGAATGAAGCGAGTGACAATCGGCGGCTGGGCGGCTTCGCGCGTTACGACTGGCTCGGCGGCGAGGTATCGGTTTCGGGGGGCATGTCGGGCGACATCGCCGCGCCGCGTAACCCTTACGGAACGCTCGTCTATATGATGAAGTTCTGACAGACTGAGGCCCTGCTCGAGTCTGCGCATGTCGCCTTTGCAAGTGTTCTGACACTATCTCAAAATGCCCGAGGCCCTTCCCGGCACTTGTTGCCGGGAACCAGGGAAATGCGAGCGCGGCGCTTGCATCGAGGTGGATCCCGGTGACAGGCACCGGGACGACGACGGTTCTAAGATTTGAGTTCAAGTATAAGGGGCGCCAACATGGGGGAAGCGATGAGGGTACCGGCGCGCGGCTGGGCGAGTTTTGGAATTGGGCTCTTGTCGCTGTTCGCCGCGACTTCTGTTGCGATGGCGCAAGTTGACGTGCGCATGATCGGGTTCGGGGGGGCCAACAACCTCGTCACGTGGATCGCGATGGAAAAGGGGTTCTTCGAAAAGGAGAACCTGAAGGTGACGCTGGATGTCACGCCGGGTTCGCGCGAGCAGATCCAGGACATGATGGCGGGCAAGTATCAATTCGCCACGACGTCGTTCGACAATATCGTCGCCTACACCGAAGGCGAGGGGCGGGACAACCTGCCGGGTTTCGACATCGCCGCGATCATGGGCGCGCACAGCGGCTTCAACAGCGTGGTCGTGCGGCCGGAGATCAACTCGTACGCGGACATCAAGGGCAAGGCACTGGCGGTGGATAGCCCGAAGTCGGGCTACGCGACGATGATGTACGAGATCATCCGGCGCAAAACGGGAATGGTGCAGGAGAAAGACTACCAGATCGTGCAAGTCGGCGGCACGGGCGCGCGCGTGAAGGCGCTCAAGGACGGCACGGCTGTCATCGCTGCGATCTCTTCGCCGGACGATCAACTGATGAAGGCAGCGGGGTTTCGGATTCTCGGCGACGCCGCGGTCGAGATCGGGGCGTATCAGGGCAGCGCCTATGCGGTGCGGAGGAGCTGGGCCGTCGCGAACGAGGCGACGGTGCTCGGCTATGTTCGCGCGACGGTGGCGGCGACGGAGTGGCTGGTCGCGAACCGCAAAGGCGCGGTCGAAGTGCTGCGCGCTCGGGTCAAGGTGATCGACGAGCCGACGGCCAACCTCATCTACGACGGCCTGTTGTCGCCGGGTGGGATGAACCGCCGAGCCGCTCTCAATTTGAAGGGGATCGATACGGTGCTGGCGTTGAGGAAGCAGGCAGGTTCGAAGGTGGGCGAGGCCGCGCGGTATATCGATACGAGTTATTATCAGAAGGCGGTGGGGAAGTAGGGGGATCACTTGCGGGGAAGGGCGTGAAACCAATCCGACAGGCGGCCGGGTGCCGAAAATCCAGTTGCTCATCGCGGATACCAATGCCTCGCGCGGTTGGTCTGTACCGCGGTGACAAATCCAGGAGGCGGATATGATCGGCAATAGCCTGCGTGTCTGGGTGCTCGCTGCATTGCTGGCAGCCGTCAGCGTGCCAGCGGCGGCGGATCCGGTCGCGGATTTCTATGCGGGGCGAACCTTCACGATCCTGGTCGGGCAGGAGCCGGGGACGGGGTACGACATCTACGGTCGGCTTCTCGCGCGCTATCTTGGCAGGCACATTCCGGGCAATCCGTCTGTCGTCGTCCAGAACATGCCGGGCGCCAGCGGCATCAATGCGGGTAACTGGCTCTACGGTATTGCTGCCAAAGACGGAACGGTCATTGCGACCTTCACTCCCAACGTGATCGTTGAGCCGCTGCTCGGCAACCCCAGCGCAAAGTACGATGCGGAGCGATTCAATTGGATCGGTAACATGGAGGACGGAGCCTCTGTCTGCGTGCTGTCGCCGTCTGCCGGTGTTTCGGGCTTCGAGGAACTTCGCTCCAAAGAAGTCGTACTGGGGGCTACGGGCCCGACCGGGCCGCTTTCGCAAGCCGCGCGTTCGCTGAATGCGATCATCGGCACGAAGTTCAAAATCATACACGGCTACAAGGGGTCTGCCAGCGTCAAGCACGCTATTCAGAAGGGGGAGGTTCAGGGCTTGTGCGGCATCACGTGGTCGACGATCAAATCGTTCTGGAAAGACGACCTCGACGCTGGGCTCATCAAGCCGGTGTTGCAGACGTCCGCAAAGCGGCACCTGATTACCCCGTCATCTCCGCTCGTGTTCTGACCAGTGCAATCGAGCGGCGCGGCTGAGGCAGCGTCGCCAGGGCGCTGCGGGCCAGTCGTTCGACATTCTTGCGCAGGTCGAAGCGACGGTTAAATCGCCATTCGTAGGCGGCGAGATAGCGGTCGGCATGCTGGCCGTCGAAGCTACGGCAGGTGCCGGTGATCGCACTCTTGATATTGCCGAGCCCGGTGTTCACCCACTTGAAGATCGTGCTCTTCGGTCGACCGCCGCCGGTCAGAACCGGCACGTGCCTCATGCCTGCGTCGACGAGCCCAAGGAAACAACTTAGCCCGTCGCTGAAGACGTACGAGCCGCGCTTGATGTTGGCCACCGCGTAGTCGCGGATCGCCTCCTTCGTGAAGCCTGCTACGCGTCGCAATTGAGTGTAGGTGGGCTTACCGTCACGCGTCGCGACGGCCACGACGAAAGGGATCTTGTTGGCCGCTCCCCGCCCTGCTTTGCCGGGCTTTACCGGCTGCTCGCCGCCCAGATACGCGTCGTCGATTTGCACATCGCTGTCGAGCTTGTAGATCGAGTTGCGCTGGCGCATGGCCTCCATCAGCTTCTGCTTGATGAGCCAGGCGGTGTCCCACTTCACATCGAGTTGCCGCGCCAGTTCCAGTCCCGAGATGTCGTTCTTGGCGCTGGTAAGAAGGTGCATCGCGAGGAACCACTTCGTCAGCGGCGTCTTCGACTTGTGGAAGATCGTGCCGGCCTTCGCCGAAGTCTGCACACGACACGCCGAGCACTGGAAGATTTGCCGATCACGCGAATAGCTGTGCTCCACGCCACCGCAGTCGGGGCACACGAACCCATCCGGCCAACGCATCTGGACCAGCGCCGCGTGGCACCTCTCCTCGATGCCGTACAGTTTGATAAACTCAGCCATGCTCAGCCCCTTCTGGAACTGAACTCGATTGCGCGCCATGACCCCTCCCACTTTGACCTGCGCCAAGGTCATACCAAAGGGTTGTGGTCAGACAGAGGAGACATAGGGGTAATCAGG
>CANJPN010000133.1 GCA_947475855.1 Bradyrhizobiaceae bacterium | reverse complement strand
GCCGCCTCGCTGATCCGCGAGAACATGCTGGAATTCTTGAGCTTCGTGGCGACGGAGGTCATGGGAGCACCGGTGAGATGGCAATTGGGCGCAATACGGTTAATGCGTCGCTGTGATTGTTGCCGAGGTGCCGGTCCTCCGCAACTGCGATGCGCTACTTGGATGAACGGGCGCTCGCGGCAGCCGGTTCCCAAAGGCTGCTGGCGTTCACCGGCCTTTCCAGACCGGCTTGCGCTTCTCCATGAATGCGGTGCGGCCTTCCTTGAAGTCCTCGCTTGCCATCGCGCGCGCGCCGGCTGCCTTGGCGCCTGCCTCGTCGCGATCGGCCGGGTCCTTCACCAACTCGTTGACGGCGCGCTTGGCGGCGATGAGGCTCAAAGGTGCATTGCCAGCGATGGTGTTGGCGAGGTCGCGCACGGTCGATTCTAGCTCAGCGGCCGGCACGACCTGGTTGACGAGGCCCCACCGCAGCGCGTCGGCGGCGGGAAAGCGTTTTGCCGTGAACAGGATGTGCTTGGCCGCCGAAGGGCCGACCGTTTCCACGAGCTTGCCAACGCTGTTCCAGCTGTAGGCGATGCCGAGACGGCCGGCGGGGACAGCGAATTGGGAGTCTTCCGAAGCAACCCGCAGATCCGCGGTCAGCGCCGTCTGCAGCCCGCCGCCAATGCAATAGCCGCGGATCATCGCGATCAACGGCTTGCTGAGCGTTGTGAGCTGCGTTTGCATGGCCTGACTCACGCGATCGTATTCGGCCTGCTGCTCTGCGGTGTCGCGCATCTTGTCGAACTGTGAGATGTCTGCGCCAGACACGAACGATTTCTCACCCGCGCCCGTCATCACGACCACGCGGATCGCGTCATCCCTCTCGAACTCTTCGAGGATATCAAGCGCGGCCAGTCGCATCTCATAGGATAGCGCATTGTGCCGCGCGGGATTGTTGAACGTCATCCATCCGATCGCACCATCCTTGCGCGCGAGCATCTTGTCGGTGGGAAGTTGCATTGTTTGTACCTTGTGCTTTGCAGGAAGCGACTGCGGTTCGATCTACGCGCCGTCTCAAACGACCTTCGCCTTTATCAGTGCCTTGATCTCCGCGTTCGAATACCCGATCTCCGCAAGGATCGCGCTCGTCTGCTCGCCGGCTTCGGGCGCTGCCGAACGCATCTGCCAAGGGGTGCGCGACATGTGGATCGGCTGGCCGACCAACTCGATATCCCCGAGCACGGGATGCGTCACGGCTGCGGCCATGCCCTGGTGTTTGACTTGGGGGTCGGCGAACACCTGATCGACCGAATAGATTGGTCCGCACGGCACGCCCTGCGCGTTGAGCGTCTCGACCCAATGGTTCATCGTGTTGGTCTTGAACACGGCGCCGAGTTCGGCCTTGAGCTTTTCGCGGTTGATGCTGCGGTCGCTCCCGGTGCGGTATTCCGGCCGTTCGATAAGTTCGGCAAGACCGAGTGCACGCGCCACCCGCTCCCATCGTGTCTGGTCGCCGCAGCCGATATTGACGAAACCATCGGTTGTCGCAAACGCGCTCGTGGGCATCGACTTCGGATGATCGTTGCCCTGCTGCTGCGGCACCTTCTTGTCGACGAGCCAGGTGGCCGACTGGAAGTCCATCATCGCGATCAGTGATTCCATCAGCGAGGTGTCGACCCATTGGCCCCGTCCCGATGTCTCGCGCTCGAGCAGCGCCGCCAGAATTCCGAACGAAAGATAGAGGCCCGAAGAAATGTCGCCTATCGCGGTCCCCACGCGCATCGGCCCCTGCCCCGGCTGCCCCGTCACCGACATGATGCCGCTCATGCCCTGGGCGATTTGATCGACACCAGGCCGCCGCGCGTAAGGCCCTTCCTGGCCGAAGCCCGAGATCGAGCCGTAGACGATCCGCGGATTGATCGCAGACAGCGTTTCGTAGTCGAGCTTCAGCCGGCTTTTCACATCCGGCCGGAAGTTCTCGGCGACGACGTCCGCCTTCAGCACCAGGCGGCGCATGATTTCCGTCGCTTCCGGTGCTTTCAGGTTGAGCGTAATGCTCTCCTTGTTGCGGTGCAGGTTCTGAAAGTCGGAGGAATGCCGGTCGCCGGTGAAGTTGTCTTCTTCGGCACGGTCCGGCGGCAACTCGATCTTGATCACCCGAGCACCCCAGTCGGCAAGCTGGCGCATCGCGGTCGGCCCCGAGCGGACACGCGTGAGATCGAGCACCGTGAAACGGGAAAGCGGCAGGTTGGCGCGAGTCATCAATAGCCCCGGGTCGATATGTTCGCCGGCCACATTGACACTTGGCAGGGTGGAGTTCAAATGCCCTGCCATCCGCCCCGCTGGCGCCGATCGGTGGGCTGCACAACCTTGGCCGAGATGAGTGGTGCCTATTACTGCGCGGGGCTGCCAGCGCCGACGATGGCAGCGGGTAATGCTAGCAGGCTCGATCCGACGTTGGTGACGGCGGTGACCACCGACTGTGACGACTTGGCGGCTGCATCCGCCTTCAGCCCACGCCCGATCGCAGCGATCACCGCGCCGGACTCTGCGAACTTCGCGTGATGGGCACTCGTGCCATCGTCCACTTTCGAGAGATCGACGATCCGGACATTGTAGCGCTGGGCCGCAGCGATAACTTCCGCATTGTCGGTGGAGATATTGCCGGCGCGTTCCGTTCCACCAGCGAGGAACGATGAGAGGGCCAGCACATTGTCGTCTTTGGACGCGAGAATGACGATCGGCCGTTTAAGCGCCCCTATGACATCGAGCTGGGTGCGGAGCACACCGACATCGAGGTCCGGCGACGCCAGGATCACATCGCCCAGCTTGCCCTTGAACGTTCCGTTGCCCTTCATGCGCGCCTGCCGCAAGACTTCGACAGTGATCCAGCTACCCATGCTGTGGGCGAGGATGTTGATTTCACGCACGCCCGGCACGCCAGCGATCTGCTGCAACGTGCGTTCGAAGTAGTCGCGTGAGTAGGTACTGGCGTCGCGGTCGGCTAGATACAGGGGGGCCTTGCCGCGCGACGGCCAGGCAAACAGGATTGCCGTACCGGTGAAGCCGGAGTCGTGGACGATCTGCGCGTAACGATAGACCGCTTCCTCGTAAAGCGTGTTGTATCCGTGGACGAACACGAGAACCGAGCCCGCCTCGCCCCGACCTGATTGAACGCTCCGCCGCACTTCCTCGTAGAACGCCTGAGGTCCCAGAAAACTGCGCTCGGTCGTCAGGAAGTGATAGGCGGGATCGGCCGGCGTCTGGTCGGGCCACTCGATCTGACCAGCCTTGTGATGGCGCGGAATGGAGATGGTCAAAGCGGCGTGATTGACCGTCTCGGACCGGGCAGGACCAAATGCATCGGGATCACTAAGCGTACCGCGCTCCCGCGTTGTCGCAACCAGCAGCCGCACCTTCTGAGTGAAGCTCGGCGCATGGGCGACAGGCTGTAGCACCTCGCTCGTCGGACGAGCAGAGCAGCCCGCGAACGCAAGGCCAAGCGCCAGAAAACAGAGCCCAATTGATGCGCGAACCGACATGAGACCATTGACCACGAACGACTGAGCCCACGGTGTAGCCGGTTATAGTGCTCCGGCACTGGATTTGTTTGTCTTCGGCAAGGGGAACGGGATCGGTTGTTGCTCAACTGCCACGGCTTGGTCGGGCCTTGGGCTGCAGATGAAGGTGCTTAGGGTTCTCCACATGATATTACGGTCGCCGCACTACTGAGGCACAAGCCCACCCTGCATCCATAAGTGGTCCCAGCGAGCCATGCCGAAATCTTCATCTTCAAAGCCCGCCAATGGTCGCCGTCTCACTCCTTCGGCCGCTATCGACCGGTTGCAGTCGATCTATGGTGCGGCGACGCAGGCGCTTGAGCTTGAGCTGGATCACTATCTGGCGAAACGAACCGTACCGTCCGCCGCCGTCCGTGCATCGTTCCGCTATCCGATGCTGCGGGTCCACTACCGCGACATGGCGCAGCCTCATCCCGTGACCAGCCGTGCGTTCGCCAAGCTGCAACGCTTCGGCCTCTACGAGACGACGATCACGCACCCGGACTTCTTCCGCGGCTATCTCATGGAGCAACTGGAGCCGTTGGTGGCCGAATACGGCGCGGAGATCGAAGTGACGGTCAGCGACCAGGAGATCCCCTACCCCTATGTGCTGGAGCGTGCCGCCGATCTGTCACGCGCTGGCGTGACCCCAGCGGAGCTCGCACGCCATTTCCCAACGCCAAATCTCGCTGCGGTGGGCGATGAGATTGCAGACGGTCTTGTCGATCTCGATGGCAGCCGCGCACTGCCGCTGGCGTTGTTCGACGGCGCGCGTGTGGACTACTCGCTCCGCCGGCTAGTTCACTACACCGGCAGCGACTGGCGGCATGTGCAGCACTGGGTGTTGCTCACCAACTATCACCGTTACATCGACCAGTTCATCCGGATCGGGCTCGCGCGGCTGAGGGCACAGGGTAGTCCGTGGGAACGCATGGTGCTGCCCGGCAATGTCGTCGTCGAGCGAGGGATGACCACGGCCGAGGCCGACGCACGTGTCGCTTCCTCGCAGTGGCATCGCTATCAGATGCCCGCCTATCACCTTGTTAAGCAGAACGGCGAGGGCGTCACGCTGGTCAACATCGGTGTCGGGCCGTCCAATGCGAAGAACATCACAGACCACCTCGCTGTGCTGCGCCCTAATTGCTGGCTGATGGTCGGTCATTGCGGTGGCCTGCGCGAAAGCCAGTCGATCGGGGATTACGTGCTGGCGCACGCCTATCTCCGGCAGGATCGCATTCTCGATGCGCTGGTGCCACCGGAAGTCCCTATCCCTGCTTTGGCCGAGGTACAGGTCGCACTTCAGGACGCGGCAGCGGAAGTCACAGGTGCACGTGGCGATGCATTGAAGGCGCGGCTGCGAACCGGCACGGTGGTGACCAATGACGACCGCAATTGGGAGCTGCGTTTCGCCCAGGAGCGGCGCCGCATCAATCTTTCGCGCGCCATAGCGGTCGACATGGAAAGCGGCACCATCGCCGCGCAAGGGTTTCGCCTACGCGTCCCCTACGGCACGCTGCTGTGCGTCTCCGACAAGCCGCTGCATGGGGAGATAAAACTGCCCGGCGCCGCCAATGCGTTCTACGAGACGGCTGTCGCGCAGCATCTCGAAATCGGACTAGCGGCCATCGAGCTCCTCAAGAAGCGTCGAGAAAGTCTGCACTCCCGCAAGCTCCGCTCATTTGAAGAGCCGCCGTTCCGGTAGCGGCGGTGTCAGCCCCTCCGGGTCTGTGACATCGCCTCGATGCAATCCACACTACCCCATCCGTATCGCGGCGAGCCCCGCCAGGATCAAGCCCGTCGAGATCCATCGTTGAAGTCCGAATTTCTCGCGCAACACGCATGCCGCGATGATCGTCGCGAATAAAACCGACGTCTCGCGCAACGCTGCGACCATACCGATCGGCGCCTTCGTCATTGCCCAAAGCGCGATGCCGTAAGACAGGGACACCATCGCGCCGCCGACCAAGCCGATGCGCCATCGCGCCAATAAAGCGCGTGCCGAGCCAGGCCCTAGCCAGACCATCACGACGGGCAATAGCAGCGCGCCTGTGATCGCCATCATAGCGATCACGTATCCGGCCGGGTTCAGTGAGGCTCGCGCACCCTCGCCATCGATGAGTGTGTAGCCGACGATGACGGCCACGTTGAGCCCCGCGATCGAAATCGCGCGCGCGCTCAGTGCACCGCACAGCAAAAGGGTCCGAGCCCAAGCCCAATATGCCTGAACTGAGCAGCACCACGCCGCACCAGGCAAGCGGCGCCATCGCCTCGCCGAGTAAAGCAGCTGCCAGCAACGACGTGGCAAGCGGCGCACTGCCGCGCGTGATTGGATAGACGGCCGAATATTCTGCGGCACGATAGGCGAGCCCGACCAGCACGAAGTACAGCACATGGATCACGCCAGACGCGAACACGTATGGGTAGCTGGTAGTCGCAGGCAATCCCGACACCAGCAACAGCGGCAATGCCACGATCCCGCCACCGATCGCGATGGCGGAGGTCGAGATCATCGGATCTGTCGCACCCGTTGATTTCGCAATTGCGTTCCATCCGGCGTGAACGAGGGCCGCGAGCAGAACCGCCGCGATGACGTCGATGGGCATCGTCGTTGATCCGCTGCTCGCCACTTCGTATCGGGCTGTGGCGGCCGGAAAATCGGCTCGATCACCGCGCGATCGGCTTGATGTATTTGCCCGGCAACAAATCGTACGGATGCTTCCAGCCTGGAAGCATCTTCATCCGCTCCGACCACGCATGGATGTTCGGGTACGACTTGGCGATGTCAACATCGGTTTCGTCGGCAGGATAGTAAATGTACCCGGCAAGCGAGAAGTCCGCGATTGTCGGCCGTTTGCCGATCATGAACGGCTGTCCGGCGAGATGCTTGTCGACGATCGCGAACGTCGCCTCCACACGCGCCTGCAGAAATGCAAGCACTGCCGGATCGGGCGCATGCGGCGCGAAGCACTTCAGGAAACGCCGCGTGCCGTAGTAGCTCGTGAACTTGTGGTTATCGAACAGGATCCAGCGCGTCGTCTCGTAGCGCTCGTCGCCATTGGCCGGCGCGAAGTTGCTGTGCTTGTCCGCGAGCCATGTCAGAATTGCTCCCGACTGCGTCAACTGCCGGCCGTCGGCCTCGAGCACCGGCACTTCGCCCATCGCATTGACGGTTTTTCGCCAGTCGGCCGTACGGTTCTGGCCACCGAAAAAATCGACCTCTACCGGTTCCCACGGAATGTTCGAACAGTTGAGGTAGAGCGCGACTTTGTACGCGTTACCTGACTGGCAGAACGCGTGCAGGCGATAGGGCGACATGGCATTCCACCTTGATTTACGTTCTGGCGTCTTACGTTAGGTTCAGGCCGATCAATCTGTCGAGTGTCGCGGCATCCTGCAATAGCTCCGCCGACGCCGCGCGATGCGCGATCTGCCCGCGCTCGATGATTACGGCGTCGTGCGTCAGCGACAACGCGACTTCCGCGTGCTGCTCGATCAGCATCACGGCCGTGCCTTCATCGGCGATCATGCGCCGTAGTGCCTCCGTCAACTCCTCCACTATGATCGGCGCGAGGCCTTCCAGTGGCTCGTCGAGCAGAAGCAGGCTCGGATTGGTCATCAGCGCGCGCGCGAGCGACAGCATCTGCTGCTCGCCGCCTGATAGCTGATTACCCATATTGCGCCGCCGCTCGTGGAGGCGCGGAAACAATTCGTAGACCGATTTGAGATCCCAGCGCCCCGGCCGCGCTGCAACCGTCAGGTTCTCTTCGAGCGACAGCGAGGGAAATATCTCACGTTCTTGGGCGACCCAGCCGAGGCCGGCCCGCGCGCGCATGTGCGGCACCAGTCGCGTAATGTCGCGGCCCTGCCAGAGGATGCGCCCCCGCGTCTGCCGCGTCAGACCCATGATGGTCAGCAGCAGAGTCGTCTTGCCGACGCCGTTGCGACCGAGCACAGCGAGGCTCCCCTTGGCCGGAACTTCCAACGACACGCCGTCGAGCGTCGTTGCCTCGCCGTAGCCCGCGCGAACATCCTCGAGAACGAGCAGGGGATCAGCCATGGCGATGCCCCTTCCCGAGATAAACCTCGCGCACCCGCGGGTCGGCACTGATCTCGGCCGGCGTGCCCTCGACGAGCACGGCGCCTGCAACCAGCACGATGATGCGTGAGGCGAACCGGAACACAAGATCCATGTCGTGCTCGATGAACAGCACCGTAATGTCGGACGGAAGCGCCGCGATCGCTTGGAACAGCTCCGCGCTTTCGTCTTTCGGCACGCCGGCTGCCGGCTCGTCGAGCAGCAGGATCTTCGGCTTCGTCGCCAACGCAAGGGCGATCTCGAGCAGGCGCTGCCGGCCATAGGGCAGTTCGCGCGTCACCCGTTCGGTGTCGCTACCAAAGCGCAGCGATTGAAGGATCGCGTGCGCTTCCTCGATCGCAGCACCAAAAGCCGGCAGCCGCCGCCACCAGACGCCAGATGTTCTTTGCCGCTCCAGCACAGCCAGCGTCACCGCCTCCAGCGCCGACAGGTTCGGGAATAGTTGGTTGATCTGGAACGTGCGGGTGAGGCCGCGCTTCACGCGCGCATCCGGTTCAAGCGCCGATATGTCCTCTCCGTTGAGCAGGATCGAGCCCAGGTCGGGCTTTATGAGCCCCGTCATCAGGTTTATCAGCGTCGTCTTGCCAGCGCCGTTCGGCCCAATCAGCGCATAGCGTGCGCCGTGAGGCACCGTGATCTCCACGTTTTGTGTGACAGCCAACGAGCCGAAGCTCTTGGACAAAGCGCGGGTGACGAGCGCCGGCGTACTCATGCGGCCCTCCGGCGCGGCATGAGGCGCATTTCGCGGATCCAATTGAGTGCGCGCACTCGTGCAAGTCCGCCGAGAATGCCGTTCGGCAGCAGCGTAACGACCGCGATCAGCAACAGCCCGATCCAGAAGTACCAGTACTGCGGATTGAGGCCCGAGAGATGATCGCGTGCGAGCATGTAGATGACAGCGCCGATCATCCCACCGTAAAGCCGGCCCGTCCCCCCTAGGATCAGCATCACGAGGACATCCGCGGAGCGTTGGAAGCTCAGCACTTCCAGCGAAACGGTTTCCGTCGTCTGCGCCAGCACCGCGCCCGCCATGCCTGCCATCACGGCCGCGATGGTATAGATCTTGCGCAAGTGCGACTGGCTCGGCGCACCGATCGCCGGCATACGCAAGGCGTTCTCGCGAATGCCCTTGAGCGCTAGTCCGAACGGCGACTGCACGATTCGTCGAGCGACGAGGAAGCAGGCGAACAGCACGATCAGTGCATAGGAATAAGCAACGTACCCATAGATATCGAGCGACCAAACGCCGAGAAACTTCCACGTCCGGATGCCTTGCAGACCATCGGCGCCGCCGGTCAGCCCATGCGAGGTGTTGGCGATCTCGTGCAGCATGACGCCGATGCCGAGCGTAATCATGATCAACGCCAAGTGCCGGAAGCGGCACACGACGAGGCTCGACAGATAGCCTCCGATGCCGGCTACGAGCCCGGCGATCAACAGTCCGGAGATCGGCTCGCCCCAACCGAGTTTCACCGAGAGAATCCCGGCCGTGTAAGCGCCCAGGCCGAAGAACGCCGCGTGTCCCATCGAGACGATGCCGGCATATCCCAGGATCAGGTCGAGCGAGATGGCGAATAGCGCGGTGATCGCGATCTGGCTGGCGAGTTGGAGGTGTGTCGGCGCCAGCCAGAACGGCAGCAGGGCGCAAAGCCACAGCACCGTCTCGATGGCGCGCCAGCGCGAGCGTTCGGCGAATGCCGCGACCAAACTGTATGGAGGCGCCGCAATCGTCATGCCGCGCTTCCCTTAGGGTGCGGTAGCGAGGCGTATCGCACCATTGCGAGGCACCACGGTGCGGTAGGCACTTTCGCGCGATCACACCCTACAGACGATCCCTGCATCACCGCCTCCCGAACAGGCCCTGCGGCCGCCACATCAGCAACACGATCATGACCGCGTAGATGAAGAACGCGCCGAATTGGGGGGCGTAGTACTTGCCGGCGACGTCCGATACGCCCAGCAGCACGGCGGCGGCGAACGACCCTCCGATCGATCCGAGCCCGCCGACCGACACCACGATCAGCACATAGATCAGGTAACGGAACGCGAAGTCGGTGTCCAAACCGACCATCTGGATGGCGAGCGCGCCGCCGAGCCCGGCAAGTCCTGATCCAAGCGCAAATGTAAGTGCAAACGTCCGGTCGACGTCGATGCCGAGCCCACGTGCCATCCGCTGGTTGTCGACCGCCGCCCGAATGCGCGCTCCAAAGCTCGTCTTCTCGATCCCGATGACCAGGGCAACAGCTACGACGAGCGCGATGGCGATCAGGAAAAGGCGGTAGACGCCCATCGTCACACCGCCGACGTTGAATGATCCCTGTAGATATGAAGGGACTTTCACCGACTGAAGTGTCGTCCCATAGAGATAAGCCACTACAGCGATAGAAACGAACACGATCCCGATCGTCAACAGGCATTGATCGAGGTCGGTAGCGCGATAAAAGCGTTGGAACAACAGCCGCTCGAGAACGCCGCTGACGAGCGCTGCGGCAAGGAACGCCAGCGGTAAGGTGGCGAGGAACGGCAATCCAACCGTTTGGGTCAGCGTGATCGTCACATAGGCGCCGATCATAGCGAACGAGCAGTGGGCGAGGTTGACGAAGTTCATCATGCCGAGTGTGACCGACAGCCCCACCGACAAGAGGAACAGCAGCATGCCGTAGGCGAAGCCATCGAACAGAACGCCGAGGAAAGGGATCATGGTTGGGGAGCGCTCGAAGGTCTCGGGAGGCTCAAATCCACCCCATTTGGTTCCATGACGATGCTCATCTTGCTCGTTCGGGAATGTCTGCGATGGGCAAACGCGCAGAAGCTAAGCATCGCCCCAAACCTCTTTCGCCACGTCGACGATCATGCGCAGCTTCGCCCACTGTTCGTCCTCGGCGAGCGAGTTTCCCTCCTCGGTCGAGGCGAAACCGCACTGGCCAGAGAGGCAGAGCTGTTCGAGTGGCGCGAACTTCGCCGCCTCCTCGATGCGCCTCTTGATTGCGTCCTTGGCTTCGAGCTGACCGGTCTTCGTCGTCACGATCCCCAGCACCGCGCGCTTGTTCTTCGGCAACAGCTTCAGCGGTTCGAACCCGCCCGCGCGCTCGCTGTCGTATTCCATGAAGTAGCCGTGCACGTTGATCCGGTTGAACAGGATCTCCTGCACCTTCTCGTAGCCGCCCTGGCCCTGCCACGTAGACCTGTAGTTGCCCCGGCACAGATGCATCGTGATCGTCATGTCGGCCGGAATGTCCGACATCGCAGTGTTGATGAGGTTGCTGTAGAGCACGCCCAGCTCGTCGGGATCGTCGCCGCGATCGCGCATCTGCTGGCGATATTTGTCGTCGCACAGCATCGCGATGAACACTTCGTCGAGCTGCAGATAGCGGCAGCCCGCGTCAGCGAACGCGCGCACGGCTTTGCGGTAGGCTTGCCCGAGATCCGCGAACATTTTCACGTTGGTCGGATAGATCGACCTGTTGATCGGTATCGTGGTCGGCCGGCCGTAGAGTGCGGATGGCGCGGGTATCGTGACTTTCGCCGTCTGTTTCGTGCGCGCCGCCAGGTACTTGAAATGCTCGATGTGCGGATGCGACGTGAACCCGATCTTGCCCGTGATCTGCACGCCTTCCGCTCGCGTCTTCATGCCGGCGAACGTGACGCCCTCGCCCAGATCGAGCTTCTCGACACCGTCCAGTCCCCACAGGAAATCGAGATGCCACCACGAGCGCCGGAACTCACCATCCGTGCACGACTTGAGACCTATTTCGGCTTGTTTGGCTATGATCCGCTCGATTTCACGATCTTCCACTGCCTTCAGGGCGGCCATGTCTATCTTGCCGGCGGCGCGTTGAGCGCGAGCGTCCTTCAGCGTGGCAGGGCGCAACAAGCTGCCGACATGGTCGGCGCGAAATGGCGGCTTGGCGGTCATGTGGCTTCTCGCTGGAGGGCGGGCAACCCCGGCCCCTCAGCCGGGGGCAGCCCGCCATTACTTGACCTCGGCGTCGGCGGGTTGCGCGCCGATGCGCTGACCCGCCCTACGTCCGTTTCGGCGAGGTCACTTCTTCATCGCGGCCTTGACGGGATCCTTCACGTCCCGGACCACGTCGATCTGGACATTCTTGATCTCGGATCCGACCTTTTCGGTGCGTCGGATATAGACGTTCTGAATGATGTCGCGGGTCTCGGGGTCGATAGAAATAGGACCGCGCGGGCTTTCCCACTTCATGCCTTTAGCAGCGGCGATCATGGCTTCGCCGTCGGTTTTTCCGCTTGTCTTCTTCAGGACCTCGCTGATCAGGTGCATGCCATCCCAGCCGCCGATCGAAAAGTAGTCGGGAAGACGCTTGAACTCGGCCTGATAAGCGCCGACGAACTTCTTGTTGAGTTCGTTCTCTTGTGCGCCGTCATAGTGCGACGCAACCGTCATTCCGAGCGCCGCTTCACCCATCGACTTGATAGCGTTGGGATCGGTGAGTTCGAGCTGCCCGAGAACCTTGGTTTTGCGGGCGTCGATGCCGCGCTCTGCGAACGCTTTGCCGATGGCGCCGGGCTGTGCGCCACCCGGCACCCAGACATAAATTCCTTCGGGATTGAGGTCCTTTGCCCGTTGTACGAAGGCGGAAAAGTCAGGGTTGGCGACCGGGAACTTCACCTGTCCCACGATCTCGCCGCCGGCCGCCTTGAATGCGTTGATGAAGGCTGCCTCCGCGTCGAGGCCCGGGCCGAAGTCCGAAACCATCGAGTAGACCTTCTTCAGGCCGGCCGATTTGAACGCCCAAGTGCCGAGCGCACCATTGAGCTGCGGCGTGGTGAGCGATGTGCGAACCATGTATTCGGACTTCGTCGTAATGATCGAGGTTGCGGCGTTCATGACGACCATGAACTTTTTCGCCTGTTGGGATACGTCCCCCGCCGCCATCGCATTGGGCGTTAAGACGAAACCAGCGAGAATGTCGACGTTGTCGCGAACGACCAGCTCCTGCGCGAGGCGCTTGGCGACATCGGGCGCGATGCCGCCAGTGTCTTTACGGATGAATTCGAGCTTCCGGCCCGCGACGGTGTCACCGTTTTCCTTCACCCACAACTTGATGGCATTGTCCATCTGGGTAGCGGCGTCTGCGAACTGGCCGGAGTACGGCATGATCAGTCCGATTTTCACAGCGCCTTGTGCCTGCGCGCCATTTACAGCGACAGTGGCGGCGGCGAGCGCGGCGATGCCGGCCGCAGCGATAGAAGCGAGACTACGCATGGTTTTCCTCCCTTCCCGGAACG